>JBAUWD010000121.1:0-19814 GCA_049583575.1 Nocardioides sp. | reverse complement strand
GTCCATCGGTGTGGCTCGTCCGGCTCGCAAGGCGCGCCTCCGGCACGCGGCGACGCGGCGACGCGGCGACGCAGCCTGAGCGTCGCGCAGGTCGTCCGGGGCTGAGGCGGCAACTCCATCGCGGCCCAGGCTGGCGGCGAGGAGCTGGAGTGCAACGTCATCAGCGTCACGGCGAACGCTCTGCGGGAGGACCAGCCGGCGTGACTCAGCCGAGCAGCGCCCCCCGTAGCTTGTAGCGCGACTTGATGCCCAGCTTCTCGAACACCTTGCGCAGATGCCACTCCACGGTGCGTGGGCTGAGGAACAGCTCAGCGCCGATCTCATTGTTCGTTCGGCCACTGACGACCAGGCGGGCGATCTGCAGCTCCTGGGGGGTCAGGGCCATCTCGGATCCCGGCGTCCTTGCGCGGACCTTCTCCCCGGTGGCCTGCAGCTCGCGTCGCGCGCGCTGGGCATAAGCCTCCGTCCCCATGGCGTCGAAGGCGGTGTGCGCGTCCCGCAGGTTCTCGCGGGCTTCGATGCGGCGATGCTGTCGGCGCAGCCACTCGCCGTACAGCAGCTGTGCGCGCGCCAGCTGCAGGGGCAGCCCGGTCTGCCCGAGCCGGTCGATGGCCTCGCGGTAAGCCGCCTCGGCGTCGTCGCCGTCGCTGACGAGGGCGCGCGAGCACGCCTCCACGCCCAGCGCCCACTGGGTGCCGCAGGTTCGGGTGACCGCGAGGAGATCGTCACAGGCCCGCGCCGCGCGGGCCAGGTCACCGCACCGGGAGGCCGCCTCGACCAGCTGCACCAGCGACCAGTTGGCGAAGGCAAGCTCTTCGGGGTGCCCGGTCGCCTGAGACGCCACCCGGAAAGCGTCCTCGTATCGGCCGAGGGAGTTGTACAAGACGGCCTGTGCGTGCTGCACAAGGGTCAGCCCCATCCCGTCCCCGCGAATCCGGACCTCGTTCAGCGCGCTTTCGATGAGCGGCGCGGCCTCGCTCTCCCGTCCGCGGAAGGCGGCAACGGCGAGGGCCGCGTAAGGCGGCAACGGGTTGCCTGTGGCCTTCGCCACCGCGTCCACTTCCTCCGCCAACGAAGCCGCCACGGAGATCTCGCCGGCGAACAGGTGATGGCCGATCCGTGCCGACAGGGCGATCGGTAAGACCGCGAGGGCGCCGAGGCGCCGGGCAAGCCGGACGTGTTGGTCGGCGAGCGCCGCCCAACTCTCCTCGTCCCACACGTCGTGGGCGGCGTGCACGGCAAGGAACGACCAGCGGATCGTCTGCTCCGGCGTCAGCGGCTCGGAGCGAAACGCCGTGACCGCCTGGTGCAACAGCGGTGCCCCGGCCGTGTACCCCTCGGCGATGGTGGTGGCCAACCCTCGAAGGAGGACGTCGGGCGGCGACGCAGCCGATCCTGACCATTCGCGCGCCGCGCTGGCGATCTCGGCGAGCGAAGCCTGACCGCCGAGCCGGCCGACGTACAGGCCGGCCGCAAGCGCCTCCAGGTACGTGTCGAGAGCCAGTGTCGCGTCGAGCGCTCCGAGTCGCTGGGCGGCGGCCAGCAGCAGCGGCGGTGCCTCCCGTCCCCGCGGCGAGGCGAAGGCGAGCCGACCCCGAAGCAGATCGGCGCGCGCATCCTGTAGCTCCTCCAGCGGGCCTGCGCTTGCCACGGCGAGAAGGGCGGCGGCGTCGCCCACGGCCCCGGCCTGCTGCTTCGCCTCGGCCGTTGCCAAGGCCCGAGTGGACCGGCGAGCCGGATCCGGGGTGAGTGCCACGGCTCGCGACAGGAAGGCGGCGGAGGCTGCCACTCCGCCACGCGCCTGCGCGCGGTCCGCGGAGGCCTCGAGCTCAGCCGCCACCTCCTCGTCGGTGCCGAGGATCGCATGGGCGCGGTGCCATGCCCGGCGGTCCGGATCGTGACTGGGATCCACTGCCTCGGCGAGCGCGGCGTGCGCCCGTCGGCGCTCGTCGGCGGACGCCGTGCGGTAGACGGTGGACCGGACAACCGGGTGATGGAACCAGACACCTAGCCCGAAGCGCACCAGGCCGGCGCGTTCGGCCGGTGCAGCTGCGTCGCTGCCGACGCCGAGGATCGTCGCGGCCCGCCAGAGGAGCGTGACGTCGCCCGTTGGCTCGGCCGCGGCAACAAGGAGCAGGAGCTGCGTCGCGGGAGGAAGACCGAGGATTCGTTGCCGGTAGGTGCGGTCGAGCGCGCTGGCGGTGGCAGCGTCGGTCGGGGGGCCGTATCCGCCCGCCAGCTCCGCCGCGGACGCCTTGGTCAGCTCGAGCAGGGCGAGGGGGTTGCCCTGGCTCTCCACGACGACCCGTTCCAACACGACCGAGTCGACCGGGCCGGGGAAGCTTGTCAGGAGAAGACTGCGCGCCTCGGTGTCATCAAGGCCCCCGAGGGACAGCTCCGGCAGTCCCGCGAGTGCCTCGTCACCGGGCCCGGTGCGCACCGCGAACACCGCGGCCACCCGCTCGGCGAGCAACCTGCGCACCACGAAATACAGGACCTGCTGGGACTCCTCATCGAGCCACTGGGCGTCGTCGACGATGCAGAGGAGCGGCTGGGCTTCTGCGACTGCGGCCAACAGGGTGAGCGTCGCCAGCCCCACCAGGAATCGATCCGGTCGATGTCCGGAACTCATCCCGAAGACGGTCCGCAGCGCGTCACGTTGCGGCGTGGGAAGGGCGTCGAGGTGGTCGAGCATGGGCAGGCACAGCTGGTGAAGGCCGCTGTAGGCCAGCTCCAGCTCCGACTCGACCCCGGCCACCTCCGCGACTCGCCAGCCCTCGGCACATTCCGAGGTGTGCCGCAGGAGCGCGGACTTGCCGATGCCGGACTCGCCCCGCAGCACCAACACTTGACTGCTCCCGTCGCGCGCGGCGTGCAACAGCCCCTCGAGGTGCTCGCACTCGCTACGTCGACCGCGAAGTGTGGGCGCGGAGCCGTCGCTCATATCCCTGCCGCTGCTGCGTGAACGGTCGCCGCCCGCTGTGGCGACGGATGGTGATACGAACCTTACCCGGAGGCCAGTCACCCATCGCACCGCTCGAGGTCGTTGGCACACCGGCGGTGTGCAGCGCGGCAGCTTCGCCCTGGGCATCGGCTGGTTCTGGTGACCCGCGGCCACCTGCCGGGACTGGCAGACCGGATCGCCAGCCATCCTTCGCCGCCCCTGCGGCCCCGGGACTGGGCGGAGAGCTGTGGTCAACCTGCCCCACGACCTCGCGTCCGGTCGCTGGGCGACCCGGATCGCGGCTCGAGCACGCGAGGACAACTCCAGGTGCCGCCCGGGCTGGGCGCCTCCCGCGCCGCACCCACTGGCGTCGCGGCCGGAGTCCGCGACGCGGTGAAGCCCACGGATACCGCCCTCGGTGTGCCGGCGTCGCGACGACCAGTGGCTTCTACGGGCGCCGCCGGACCCTCGACGGGCCACGGTGGAGGGACACGGTGGAGGGACACGGGACCGGAGGGGCCGATGAACGACAACGCGGGGGTCGTGTCTGCTGTGACGGTCTCCTCGGGCGCCGGGATCGCGATGGGCAGCAGGCGCGGTGCTGCCCTCATCGCGGCCATGGTGCTGGCCTCCATGGTCGGCCTTCTCGACGCCAGTGTCGTCAACGTGTCGATACCGGCGATCGGCCGCTCGTTCGGCGCCGGGACGGCGCCCCTGCAGTGGTGTGTGGCCGGCTACCTGCTGACGGTCGCCTCCCTGCTGCTGGTCTCCGGCGCTCTCGCCGACCGGTTCGGTCGACGACGGGTGCTCGCGTCCGGGCTGACGATCATGTTCGTCGCCTCGCTGCTCTGCGCGGCCGCGCCCACGGTCGCGTTCCTGGTCGGTGCCCGTGTCGTCCAGGGCATGGGGGCGGCGCTGGTGGTCCCCAGCAGCCTCGCCCTGCTCAACGGCACCCTGGCGCGCGACGCGCGGGCCAGGGGAGTCGGCGTCTGGGCAGGGTTGGCGACGTTGGGCACCACGCTCGTCCCATATGCAGGTGGGTGGCTGGTCGACCAGGCCTCCTGGCGGTGGGTCTTCCTGTTGAACCCCCCGTTGATCCTGGGGTGTCTGTGGGCGCTGCGGTTCGTGCCTGAGACGGCAATCGTGCCGAGAGCGCGTGCCCTCGACATCGGCGGCGCCCTCCTGGTCTCCGCCGGCCTCGGCGGGGCGGTCTACGCGCTCACCTCGGGTCCGACCCACGGCTGGTCCGATCCGGCGGTGCTGATCGCCATCCTCGTCGCGATCGCGGCCCTGGCCGGGATCCTTCCGGTCGAACGGCGTCAGCAGGCTCCGATGCTGCGGCTGTCGCTGTTCCGCTCACACCAGTTCAGCGCCATCAACGTCACGACCGTGCTCTTCTACGGCGCCTTGGGGGCGGCCGGCTACCTGCTCGTCCCCCAGTGCGAGCTCCTGCTCAGCTACTCTGCTGCGGCCGCGGGAGCCGTGCTGATCCCCTCCTCCGCGGTGTTCCTCGCGATCGCACCGGTCAGCGGTGTGCTGGTGGGCCGTTTCGGACCACGGTGGCTCATGGTCATCGGGATCTCCACGGTCGCCGGCGCCCTCGCGGTGATGTCCACGGCGAGACCCGGAACCCCCCTGGGCCTCGTCGGTCCCCCCGGCGCCCTGTTGTGGGGGCTGGGGATCGGCGTCGCACTGGCCCCACTCACGGCAGCGGTCCTCGCCGCTGTGAAGGACGACGACCTGGGGGAGGCGGCCGCCGTCAACGACGCGGCTGCCCGGCTCGGGAGCCTCGGGGCCATCGCCCTCGTCCCGACGGTGATCGGGGTGACCCGCGGGAGCGGGTTCGACGAGGCCCTCGTCCGCGGCTTCCAGCCGGCCATGCTCGGTCTCGCTGCCACCTGCCTGGTCGCCGCGCTGGTGAGCGGCCTGTTCGTCTCCGACGAGCGACGGACGGCGCCACGCTTCGGAACGCCGCACCCCCATGCATGCAACCCACCCGTGCCATCACCGGCAACGACCACCTGAAAGGGCACCCATGAAGCAGCAGCTGGACGGACAGACCCTCGTCGTCATCGGGGGGAGCTCGGGCATCGGCCTGGCGTCCGCTCGACACGCCCGCGCCGAGGGAGCCGCGGTGATCGTCACCGGACGCGATCCGCAGCGGCTCCGGGCCGCCGGCGAGCAAGTGGGGGCGCTCAGCACCGCGGCCTTCGACGCCACCAACCCCGAGGACCTCGACTCCTTCTTCGGCTCACTGAGCGGACCTGTCGATCACGTGATGGTGGCCGCCGGAGGCGCCTACTACGCACCCCTCTCGACGTTCCGCTTCAGGGAGGCCCACGACTCCGTCGACGAGCACATCTGGCTGCCGCTGCGAGTGGCCCGGCACTCGTTGGAGGCCGTCCGGCCCGGTGGGTCGCTGGTCCTGATCTCCGGCACCGGCTCCCGCCGCGCCGGGGTCGGCCTCGCTCTCGGCACGATGCTCGCAGCCGCACTGCCCGCCCTCACCGCGACCCTCGCCCTCGAGCTGGCCCCCACCCGAGTCAACCTGCTCGCGCCCGGCTTCGTCGACACGTCCCTGTCGGCGGCGATCCTCGGGGACCAGCTCGAGGCCAGACGTGCCGAGCTTGCGCGGACCCTGCCGATCCGCCGAGTCGTCGGACCCGACGACGTCGCGACGCTCGCGGTCCACCTGATGACCAACACCGCGCTCACCGCGGCCACCTTCGACATCGACGGCGGCCAGCAAGCGGCCGCCGCGTCCTGAGAGGAGGGTGGCGATCATGCGCGAAGACATCGCCCCGGACCACGTCTTCCCTGACTATGCGCTTCCGGACCACACTGGAACCGTCCGCACGCTCAGCCAGATCCAGGGAGATGACCCGATGATCCTGACGCTGGCGCGCGGGCACTACTGTCCCAAGGAGCACCAGCAACACCTCGAGCTCGCGGCCCACTACCCGAAGATCGCGGTCTCCTACACCAGGGTCGCCACGATCACCACCGACGACCACCACACCCTGCTCGACTTCCGCGCCTCGGTGGGCGCTGCGTGGCCATTCCTGTCCGACCCCGGGCGAACCGTCCAGAGGGACCTCGACATCGCTGAGTACACCGACCCGGACCACGATCCGATGGTCCCCCACACCATCGTGTTCCGGCCGGGACTGGTGATCCACCGTATCTACAACGGCTACTGGTTCTGGGGCCGCCCCTCCATCTACGACCTGTGGCGCGACCTGCGCGAAGCGACCCGGCGGACTCGTCCGGACTGGGACCTCGGCGCTCCGGACCTGCGCGAGGCATGGGACGCGGGCGACTACGCACCGTTCCACGGGTGGGGCAGGAAGGCGCACCCGCGTCCCGGGGCCGACGTCGATGCGGCGCACCACCCACTGCTAGACGCTGTGCTGAGCGACTGAGGCTGAGCGACTGATGGCGAGACTGGTCTCGGTCAACGTGGGGATGCCGCAGGACATCTCCTGGCGGGGTCGCACGGTGCGGACCGGCGTGTGGAAGCGGCCGGTCGACGGGCCGTCCATGGTGCGCCGCCTGAACATCGACGGTGACGGTCAGGGCGATCTGGGCGGCCACGGTGGCGAGCAACGTGCCGTGCTCGTCTACCAGCTGGAGTCCTATCGGCACTGGGAGGAGTTCTGGGGGCTCGACCGTCTCGATCCCGGATCGTTCGGCGAGAACTTCACCGTGGACGGGCTCGGTGACGACGAGGTCTGCGTCGGGGATCGGTTCCGGATCGGCGAGGCGGAGTTCGAGGTCACGCAGCCGCGCGTGACCTGCTTCCGCGTCGGGATGCGGATGAACCAGCCACAGCTTCCGTCTCTGCTCGTCGCCCACCACAGACCCGGGTTCTACCTGCGGGTGATCACGGAGGGACAGGTCGCGCCGGGGGACGTGATCGTCCGGACGGCACGTGGCCGGAGCCGGATGACCGTGGCCGAGATCGACGCACTGCTCTACCTGCCCGCGCCCGACCGCTCCCGGGTCGCACTCGCGACCGACATCCCCGCGCTCAGCCCGGGTTGGCGGGACTCGTTCCGCGAGCTGCTCGCGACGGCTCCAGGGTCGGGCATCAGGTCCCCTGGAGGGATCCCGACCGGTCCACCTCCCGCCTGGCCCGGCTTCCGGACGCTCGTCGTGAGCGAGGCGGTCAGGGAGAGCGCCACGGTCGACTCGTATCACCTCCTCTCCGAGGACGGCGAGGCACTTCCCCCAGCGACACCGGGTCAGTTCCTCACGATCCGGGTGGTCGGTGCGGGGGATCCGCCACCCGTGCGCGCGTACTCGCTGTCCGGAAGCGTCGACCAGGGTCAGTACCGCATCAGCGTCAAGCGGGAGCCACTCGGCCGCGTCGCCCCGTACCTGCACGACCACCTACGACCGGGCGACCGGCTCGACGCAGCTGCCCCACGTGGCGACTTCGTCCTCGAGGAAGGGACCGGACCGGCGCTGCTGATGTCAGCCGGTATCGGCGTCACCCCTGTCCTGGCGATGCTCCACCGGCTGGCCCGTGACGGGAGCCGCCGTGAGGTGTGGTGGATCCACACCAGCCACGACAGCGAGAGCTACGTCTTCGGCAACGAGGTCGCCGACCTGCTGGCATCGCTGCCCCACGCGCGAGAGCTCGTCTACTTCAGCTCGGGCGACCGGTCGCCGCCGGGGGTCACGTCCGGCCGGCTGACGGCCGCCGAGGTCGCCCGGCTGGGGGTCCCTTCGGGTGCCAGCGCGTACATCTGCGGACCACTCTCCTTCATGGACGACATGCAGACGGCGCTGGTGGGCGTCGGGGTCGACGCGCGGAACATCCATGTCGAGCGCTTCGGGTCCAAGGCGGCGCTCAACCCCGGGATCGCCGGTGGTCCCGCGCGGCCACACCTGCCTGCGGGTTCGGCAGGGGCCGGCCCGGAGGTGACGTTCGCGCGGTCCGGCCTCACGACTCGATGGTCCGACGCCTACTCGTCGGTCCTGGAGCTTGCCGAGGCCTGCGACATCCCGACGAGGTGGTCGTGCCGGTCCGGCGTGTGTCACACCTGCGTCACGGCCGTCCTCGAGGGCGACGTCGTCTACCCGACGCCGCCGCTGGAGCCCCCCGGCGACGGCGAGGCGTTGATCTGCTCCTCGCGACCCTCGGGTGAGCTCGTGCTCGACCTGTGAGCGGCGCTCGTCGACGGCTGCTGCATCGGGGCGAATCCTGCGCGGGTCGTGCCGCGATCCCACCACGACGAGCCACCCGTCACGCCCGCGGAACCGGGCGACGCCTCCCCGCAGGCGGCGGGGGATCGCAGGTCGTCACCAGCTCTGGCCGCCGGCGCGGACCAGGATCTCGTTGACGGCGACGCGCCGGTCCTGCGTCACGACGTAGGCGATGGCATCCGCCACGTCCTCCGGACGCAACGGCTCGATGCCACTCATGAGCTGCAGGGCGGCGTCGCGAGCGGGGCCCGTGAGATGGTCGAGGAGCTCGGTGTCCACGGTCCCCGGCTCGACGACGCCCACCCGGACGCGCTCCACCAGCAACTCCTGGCGCAGGGCCTCGGTGAATCCGTTCAGGCCGAACTTCGTCAGGTTGTAGACGCTGCTGCCGGGGCGCGCCACTCGCCCAGCAGTCGAGCTGACGTTGACGATGTCCGTGACGCCCCGAGACGAGGTCGCGGCGGCGGCGATCAGGTGGGGCACCGCTGCGTGGGTGACATGGAGGAGCCCCTCGACGTTCAGCGCGATCATCCGCCCCCAGTCCTCGACGCTGGCGTGGAGCGCTGTTCCCAGGAGCATGATCCCGGCGTTGTTGACGAGGACGTCGAGTCGCTCGAAGCGGTCGACGAGCACCTGCACGACGTCGGCGGCACGGTCCGGCTCGGTGAGGTCGGCCTCGATGGCCATCGCCGTCTGACCCTCTGTGCCCAACTCCTCGGCGAGGGCCTCCAGCCGCCGTCCCCGCCGAGCCACGAGTCCCACGGCAGCCCCGTCACGGGCGAGTCGACGCGCCGTGGCCGCACCGACGCCGCTGCTCGCGCCGGTGACGAGAGCCACAGCTCCGGACAGCGGCGGGCTATCCATGGGTGCTCACCCACTCGCTCGCGAGACCGTGGGCACGGGCCAGCAGACGGGGGCTCGAGGGCCGGCGTCCGAGGAGAACGCCGCTCATGTCACGACCGCCGAGAGCAGCAGGACGAACGAGAACCCGACCACCGAGACCGCGGTCTCCATCATCGACCAGCTCTTGAACGTCTGTCCGACGGTGAGTCCGAACAGCTCCTTGACCAGCCAGAACCCGGCGTCGTTGACGTGCGACAGGAACAGGGAACCGGCACCGATCGCGAGCGCCAGGAGAGCGACGTGGTTGGGAGTCAGGCCGGACGCCAGCGGCGCCACGATTCCGGCCGTGGTGATGGTCGCGACCGTGGCGGAACCGGTGGCCAGCCGCAGTGACACGGCAATCAGCCATCCGAGGACGAGGACCGACAGGTGCGCGCCGGTGGCGAACTTGGCGACCGAGTCACCCACCCCGGCGCCGATCAGCGTCTGCTTGAAGCCACCGCCGGCTCCCACGATGAGGATGACCGCGGCCACCGGTCCGACGCTGTCGCCGATCCGCTTGGCGATCTCCGAGCCAGAGGAGCCGACGGCGTACCCGAAGGTCACCATGGCCACCAGGACCGCGATCGTCATGGCCACGAACGGCTCCCCGATGAAGTCCAGAAGGCGTCGCGTCGTGGGAGGGTTCGTGTCCGTCCAGATGATGTCGGCGAGTGCTTTGAGCAGCATCAGCACGACCGGGCAGATGATCGTCAACAGCGAAACCCGGAAGCTCGGGCGTCGTCTCAGCTCCGTCCGTTCCGGTGCTGTGCGTTCGAGCACCGCGGTGGACGTCCCCCGCGACGGTGCGGCGCCGACCGGTCCCGGCTCGGGCGTCCGCCCGGGGCCAGGGACGCCACTCCCGGAGTCGGCCGTCGTGTCGACCCCGCCTGCGATCGCCGGGGCTCCGACCGGAACCCAACGCGTGATCAGCACGGACAGAAGAGGCCCGCAGATGACGACCGTGGGGATGGCGACCACGAGACCGAAGGCGAGCGTGGTCCCCAGGTTGGCGTTCAGGGCGTTGATGGCGATGAGGGGCCCTGGGTGTGGTGGCACCAGTCCGTGCAGCACGGACAGGCCGGCGAGCGCGGGGATCGCGATGCGCATCAGCCGATGACCGGAGCGCTGGGAGACCAGAACGATCACCGGGAGCAACAGGACCAGTCCGATCTCGAAGAACATCGGCAGGCCGATGATGACCGCGACCAGCGTCATCGCCCAGGGCAGGACGGCCTTCGGGGTGCGGGACAGGAGCTTGTCGATGACGCTGTCGGCGCCACCGGAGTCGGCAAGCAGCTTGCCGAGCATGGCGCCGAGCGCGATGAGCAGCCCGACCTCCTGCAGGGTCCCTCCCACTCCTGCTTCGAAGTTCGTCACCGACGTCGCCGCGGGCACGCCCGCGGCCAGCGCGACGAATGCCGAGCCCAGGATCAGCGACAGGAACGGGTGCATCTTCGCGAAGACGATCAGGCAGACGATCAGCGCGATGCCGAGTGCGGCGACGACGAGGAGCCTGGTGTCGTGCCCGTCCCACGGAGACGTGTTCGTGGCGGCCAGCACCACCGCCGCGCTCACGACGTCACCCCGGCCAGCACGCCTCCGGGCAGCCCCAGTGACTGGACGATCCGACCTGCTTCGTCCGCCGGGGAGCCGGTGATGGGCACCGTGATCGCCTGCTCGTCCGGTCCGGGGGCCTCGAGGGTCGCGTACTGGGAGTCCAGGAGCCCGGGCGGCATGAAGTGACCGTGTCGGGTCGCCAGCCGGCGCGCGATGACCTCGCGAGGTCCGGCCAGGTGGACGAAGGTGACGCCCGGCCCGCGCAACACGTCGCGGTAGCTGCGCTTCAGGGCCGAGCAGGTGACGATGCCCGGACGCCCGGAGCTCGTCTCCGCGTGGATCCAGTCCGCCACGCGGGCAAGCCATGGCCACCGATCTGCGTCGGTCAGTGGCTCACCGGCGGACATCTTGGCGATGTTCGCCGGCGGATGCATGTCGTCTCCCTCGGCGAGGTCCCAGCCGAGTCTGCCGGCCAGGAGGCCTGCGACGGTGGACTTGCCGCATCCGGAGACACCCATGATCACCAGGATCGGTGTGGGCGAGGTGGGGTGGATGGTCATGGATGACTCCCTTCCTTGACTTGTTGCAGTGGTCTGGTCCAGGGGTGTGCGCATCCGCCTCCGAGTCGACCGTGGCTGGGCGCAACCTCGTGACTGCCCGTCGGGTGCAACAGCACGTGGCGGGTCGCTCGCTGATCACCGGCGAGGGGGGCGTGGGTCTGCATCAGCTCGGCCAGGTCCAGTCGACGACCTCGGGGGAGTCGACGCCGTGCTCGCGGGTGTGGGCGCGCGCCGCGGAGCGGGCTTCCTCCATGCGGCGCTTGAGGTCCTGGGCACGGCTGCCCAGCCCCGGGACCCGTTCGACGACGTCGATCACGAGGCGGTAGCGGTCGAGGTCGTTGAGCATCACCATGTCGAACGGAGTGGTGGTCGTGCCCCTCTCCTTGTAGCCCCGGACGTGCATGTGGGCGTGGTTGTCGCGCCGGTAGGTCAGGCGGTGGATCAACCACGGGTAGCCGTGGAAGGCGAAGATCACCGGTCGGTCCGTGGTGAACCAGTCGTCGAACTCTCGATCGGTCAGTCCGTGTGGATGGGAGGTGTCCGGCAGGAGTCGCATGAGGTCGACCACGTTGACCACGCGCACCCGCAGACCAGGAAGCGCGTCCCGCAGGATCGTCGAGGCGGCCAACGTCTCCAGGGTCGGGATGTCGCCTGCGCACGCCAGCACGACGTCCGGCACGGTGCCGGGCTCGTCGCGGTGGCCGGCCCAGTGCCAGATGCCACCTCCGGCCGCACAGTGCTGTGCTGCGTCGTCGGCCGAGAGCCAGTCCTGTTGTGGCTGCTTGCCGGCGACGACGACGTTGACGTAGTGCCGAGATCGCAGGCAATGGTCGTAGGTCGAGAGCAGGGTGTTCGCATCCGGTGGCAGGTAGACCCGCACGACCGATGGTGCCTTGTTCATCACGACGTCCAGGAACCCGGGATCCTGATGGGTGAAGCCGTTGTGGTCCTGGCGCCACACGTGCGAGGTGAGGAGGTAGTTCAAGCTGGGCAGCGACTGCCGCCATGGCACTGCGGCGCTGGCCTCGAGCCACTTCGCGTGCTGGTTGAACATCGAGTCGATGATGTGGACGAACGCCTCGTAGCAGGAGAAGATCCCGTGCCGGCCGGAGAGGAGGTACCCCTCCAGGAGCCCTTCGCACATGTGCTCGGACAGCACCTCGATGACGCGCCCGTCCCGGTCGAGCCGGTCGTCGAAGGGCTTGACGTCGAGCTGCCAGTCGCGACCGGTGACGGTCAGGACGTCCTGCAGGCGGTTGCTCGCCAGCTCGTCCGGCGCGAACATCAAGAACGAGTGGGGGTTGGCGCGGGCCACCTCTGCCAGCCACCGACCCAACACCCGGGTCGCCTCGTGCAGCGTTGCCCCGGGGCTCGGGACGTCGACCGCGAACGCTCGCCAGTCCGGCAGGCGCAGGTCGAGCTGAGCTGCGCCACCATTGGCCACGGGGTTGGCCGACATCCGGCGCCGGCCCTGCGGAACCTGCGCGCGCAACCACGGTCGGGGTCGGCCGCTGTCGTCGAAGAGCTCTGCCGGTCGGTATGACCTGAGCCACTGCTCGAGAACCCGGCGATGACCCGCGTTGTCCACGACGTCGGGCAACGGCACCTGGTGCGCGCGGAAGGTCCCCTCGACGTGTTCGCCGTCGACGATCGGCGGGCAGGTCCAACCTTTCGGGGTGTCCAGGACGATGAGCGGCCACGTCGGGCGTTGGGTGCTCCGCCCGTGACGGGTGCGCATCTGGATGTCTGCGATCGCGTCGAGGGCGCGGTCGAGGGCAGCCGCCAGCGCCTGGTGGACCGGCCCCGGCTCGTCGCCTGCCACGAGCACGGGCTCGAAGCCCTGGCCGCGGAGCAGCGAGAAGAGCTCCGCACGGGGGATGCGGGCCAGCAGGGTCGGGTTGGCGATCTTGTACCCGTTCAGGGCCAGGATCGGCAGGACGGCCCCGTCGCGGCTCGGTTCGACGAACTTGGCTGCGTGCCAGCTACCGGCCAGCGGACCGGTCTCCGCCTCGCCGTCGCCGACGACGCAGAAGACCGTCAGGCCGGGGTTGTCGAACGCGGCACCGTAGGCGTGCAGCAGCGAGTACCCGAGCTCGCCGCCCTCATGGAACGAGCCGGGGGTGTTCGGAGCGCAATGGCTCGGCACTCCACCCGGAAAGGAGAACTGGCGGAAGAATGCGGCCATGCCGGCTTCGTCCTGCCCCAGGCTGCCGTCCAGCTCCGACCACGATCCCTCCAGCCAGGCGCACGCGTTGGGGCCCGGGCCACCATGTCCCGGCCCGGCCACGAACACCGCGTCGAGGTCGCGCGCACGGATCGCGCGATTGGCGTGAGCCCACACCAGGTTGAGTCCCGGAACCGTTCCGAAGTGCCCCAGCAGCCGCTGCTTGACGTGGTGTGCGGCGAGTGGCTCCCGCAACAGCGGGTTGGCCTGGAGGTAGATCTGACCCACGGACAGGTAGTTGGCCGCCCGCCACCACGCGTCCAGCGCGGCCAGTTCCTCGGCGCTGAGGGGGCCTGGGGCTGCGCCGAGGTCGTAGGCCAGTGGCGGTCGGGTCTCACCTCCACGGCTGCTGACGTTGTCCGCCGACGTGTCGAGGCGGACATCCGGTATGTCCGACAGGTGGGTGCTGGTCATGGCGATACCTCCGGGGTCGCTCTCGGGTGGACCGGGCCGGCCACGTCCACCGGCTCTTCGGGGACTCCCAGGTCCCGGGTGAGGTCCCTGGTCGAGTCCGACCGGGGATGCCTCAGGAAGGGGAACCGGGCAGCTGCAGCGCGGTCCTGCTATTGGCCCATGCTGTGGAGCCGTGGCGCTTCGTGCGGGTGGGTGTACCTCTCGTGCTCGTCGACGTCCGGAACGACCAGCACCGGGCACAGAGCGGCCAATGCGACCGAGCGCACGGTGCTGCCCAAGGCGCGTTTGGCCAGCCACGAGCGTTGGTGCATGCCCAGGATGATCAGGGAGGCATGCCTCTCCTGGGCGACCTCGAGGACCACATCCGCAGCCGAGGACTCCGCGTTCACCTGGTGCAGGGAGCTGCTGATCCCGTGCGCGGTGAACTGAGCCTTCACGGCGTCCAGGTCCTTCTCCTCCGCCGCTGTGGACACGGTGTATCCGGCCGCACCGATCACGTTGACCACCACGACGTCCGCGTCTTGGGCACGCGCCTCACGTGCCGCCTCGGTGATCGCGAGAAGGC
Source organism: Nocardioides sp. (assembly GCA_049583575.1). GTDB lineage: Bacteria > Actinomycetota > Actinomycetes > Propionibacteriales > Nocardioidaceae > Nocardioides. The sequence continues at coordinate 5,454 of JBAUWD010000121.1, read as the reverse complement.
CCGTCATGGTGGGGACATAGCCGACGACGATGGTCATCTCACTCCACCTGCCCAGCTCGCGCCCAGCTCGCGCGGGGCCGCAAGCCGACGAGTCCGACGAGCAGCTGGGCGGAGCGCGCCGCATGCCTCACGGCGCCTGTCCATGTCGCGCCCGCCCGCTGTGCTCGCTGGGCCCGACCGAGCACTGCCACACCTCCCAGGGTCATGGGACGTGGCAACCGATCATCGACCCACAAGGTGCGTACGTCGTGGTGGCTGAGCAGGGCGAGGTCCGAGCCGTCCACACCCGCGCACCTGAGCGCAGTGACGACGAGTCCGTCCGGCACGGTGCTCTCGGTCTGCACTCCGTGCAAGCTCAGGGCCTGTCGCAACAGGCCGAGGGCACGCCCGGCGTCGATGGGCTCCCCTCCACGCATCCGGGACCGTTCCGAGTCGACGCCGGCCCGTCGGGGGGCTTCGACCGACGTGTGGCCATCCGCGGGCGGTGCCGACCCCCGGTCGGTGTCGCCCGACCCCAGGTGCTGGTCCATGACCTGCCCTCCTCTTCCGCTGGTCCTCGCTGACGTGTCAACCTTCCGGCCCGAGGCCGGACGCTCGCACCAGGGACATTCCCTGGTCCCGCGGTGCCAGGGATTCCGGAGGCCGGTGAGTCGGCCGCCGGTCGGCAACCACCTCCCCCAGCCGGCCGATCAGTTGAAGCGAGCCATGGGTGCGCGTCTAGAGTGGGCGGAACGTGGGCCTCAGGCGATGACCGCGGGTCGCGATCTGACGGGGGACATCGCGTCTTCTTGGTCGACCGCGTGTTGCCCTGATCGTTCAGAGCCATCACTTCGCGGGAGACCGGATGCTCGGCTTGCCGGACCACATCACGACCGGCCTCTTCGACCTCGACGGTGTGCTCACCCAGACCGCGAGGACTCACGCCGCCGCGTGGAAGTCCACGTTCGATGGCTTCCTGCGGGCTCGCGAGGGTGAAGGGTTTGCTCCCTTCGACGAGGTGAACGACTACGACCGCTACGTCGACGGCAAACCACGTGAGGACGGGGTCCGGGACTTCCTGGCATCTCGGCGGATCAGCCTGCCCGAGGGCAGCTCTGCAGACTCCCCCGAGACCGACTCGGTCCACGGACTGGGCAACCGGAAGAACGTCGAGCTCGTCAGCCGGATCCGCCGCGATGGCGTGCAGGTCTACGAGGGCTCGGTGCGGTACTTGAGGGCTGCCAGGGCCGCCGGACTGCACCGCGTGGTCGTGTCGTCGAGTGAGAACACGGAGCTGGTCCTGCGGACGACCGGGTTGTCCGAGCTGGTCGAGGGCCGCGTCGACGGCCACACGTTGCAGGAAGGGCACCTGCGCGGCAAGCCTGCGCCGGACTCGTTCCTGGCCGGAGCGAGCCTCGTCGGGGCCCGCCCGGATCAATCGGTCGTCTTCGAGGACGCACTGGCCGGAGTGGCGGCTGGGCGCGCCGGCAGCTTCGGCTGGGTGGTCGGGGTCGATCGAGCCGGGATGGCCGCCGAGCTGAGGGCGCACGGCGCGGACATCGTCGTCGGCGATCTCGCAGAGTTGCTGGAGGTACCGTGATCCGGCAGTCCGAGTACCCGGTGGAGCCGTGGCAGGTGCGGGAGGTGGGATTGAACCTGGACCTGCTGGCCCAGTCGGAATCGGTCTTCGCACTCGCCAACGGGCACATCGGGGTCCGGGGCAACCTCGACGAGGGTGAACCGCGCGGTTTGCCGGGCACCTACCTGAACTCGTTCTGCGACGTGCGCCCCCTGCCGTACGCCGAGACCGGTTTCGGCTATCCGGAGTCCGGGCAGTCGGTCGTGAACGTCACCAACGGCAAGCTGGTCCGCCTCCTGGTCGACGACGAGCCCCTGGACCTGCGCTACGGGCAGGTGTCCCATCACGAGCGGACCCTCGATCTACGGGCCGGGACGCTGCGCCGCGTCGTCGAGTGGACGTCGCCCAAGGGCAGCACGATCCGGGTCAGGTCGACCCGGCTCGTGTCGTTCACTCACCGTGCGATCCTCGCGATCCGCTACGAGGTGGAGGCGGTGAGCAGTCCGGTTCGGGTGGTTCTGCAGTCGGAGCTGATGGCCAACGAGGAGATCGAACCCGAGTCCGGAGACCCTCGCGGGGCGACGTCGATCGAGCACCCTCTGCAAGCCGAGGAGCACACCAGCCGGGCCCATCGTTCGACCCTGATCCACCGGTCACGCTCGAGCGGGTTGATCATGGCAGCGGCTGCCGACCACGTTCTCCACGGAGTCCCCGCATCGATCCTGCGGACCGAGGTCCGCAAGGACTGGGCTCGCACCACCATCGGTGCCCGACTGCTCCCGGGCGAGACGATCGGCGTCACCAAGTTCGTGGCCTACGGCTGGTCCGGCGAGCGCTCGCTGCCGGCGATCCGGGACCAGGTGGATGCTGCCCTGTCCGCCGCCCTGGACAGCGGCTGGGACTCGCTCCTGGAAGCGCAGCGGGCCTATGTCGAGGAGTTCTGGGACGGCGCCGACGTGGAGGTCGTGGGTGACCCGGCCATCCAGCAGGCCGTCCGGTTCGGACTGTGGCACGTCCTGCAGGCCGGGGCGCGAGCCGAGCGGCGTGCCCTGCCCGCCAAGGGGCTCACCGGACCCGGCTACGACGGGCACGCGTTCTGGGACACCGAGACGTACGTGCTGCCGGTCCTCACCGCCACCGTGCCCTCGGCCGCGGCGGACGCGCTGCGCTGGCGTCACTCGACGACGGGACTGGCCATGGAGCGAGCGAAGACCCTGGGGCTGCGGGGGGCGGCCTTCCCGTGGCGCACCATCCAGGGCCAGGAGTGTTCGGCGTACTGGCCGGCAGGCACCGCCGCCTTCCATGTCAATGCCGACATCGCCGTCGCGGCTGCCCGACTGGTGCAGTGGACGGCCGACGATCTCTTCGACCGGACCTGCGCCCTGCCGATCCTCGTCGAGACCGCCCGCTTGTGGGCCTCCCTCGGCTTCCACGGGAACGACGGTCACTTCCACATCCACGGCGTCACCGGGCCCGACGAGTACAGCGTCATCGTCGACGACAACACCTACACCAACGTGATGGCGGCCAGGAACCTGCGCGACGCAGCGGACGCGGTCGAGCGCTGGCCGGACGATGCCGAACAGCTACAGGTGAGCCCGGCAGAGGTCACGGACTGGCGCACAGCTGCGGCGACGATGGCAATGCCGTACGACGAGCGTCTGCAGGTCCACGAGCAGGACCTCGGGTCGACCGGGCGCGAGGTCTGGGACTTCGCGGCCAGTGACGCCGCACAGGCCTACCCCCTGATGCTGCACGCGCCCTACTTCGACCTGTATCGCAAGCAGGTGTCCAAGCAGGCAGATCTCGTCCTGGCGATGCACTGGTGCGGGGACTCCTTCACGCGCGAGGAGAAGGCACGTGCGTTCGCCTACTACGAGCCGTTGACGGTCCGCGACTCGTCGCTGTCAGCCTGCACGCAGTCGGTTCTCGCGGCCGAGGTGGGGCACCTGGACCTGGCCCTCGACTATCTGACCGAGGCCTCGATGCTGGATCTCCACGACCTGGAGCACAACACCCGCGACGGTGTCCACCTCGCGTCACTGGCCGGTGCCTGGCTGGCACTGGTCTGCGGGTTCGGAGGCCTCCGTGACCACGGCGGCGAGCTCACCTTCGCGCCGCGCCTCCCGGACCCTCTGGTGTCTCTTGCCTTCACGATCCGCTGGCGTGGCGTCAGACTCCGGGTCGCGGTGACGCACACCGAAGCCACCTACACCTTGCAGGGCGACCCCGGCAGCGAGTTGCGCCTCGAGCACCACGGCCACCTGGTGACCCTGGCCGGCGGCTCCTCGGCCACGCTCGAGATCCCGGAGCAGACGCCGCTCACGCCCCGCCCGAGCCAACCGGCCGGTCGTGCTCCGAAGGTGTCGCGTCCATGACGCAACGGGCCGATGCCTCTGGAAGCGTGGCTCCGTGAACGCCGAGCCTGGGCCGGCCCTGCCTGCGCCGGCCATCGGCGAACGGGTGTTCTGGGTCCTGACCGGACTTGCCGTCGCGCTCGGCGTACTCGGCGGGTTCGCCGGGCTCGTCTTCCTCCGGCTCGTCACGATCGGAAGCGATTGGTACACCGCTGCCAGTCCTGGCTGGTTCGGAGGTCACTGGTGGTGGGTGCTGGTCACCACGGCGGCAGGTGTCGTCGTGGGGATGCTTCGGCGGCTGACCCGCCTGCCCGAGGACGTTCCCGGCCTGGTGGAGGACCTGCGGGCCGGCTACGTCGACCCGGTGCTGGTGCCGGGCACCGTGGCCGTCTCGCTTGCCTCACTCATCGCCGGCGCCAGCGTCGGCCCGGAGAAGGTGCTGGCCAGCATCGGTGGCGGCACCGGCGGCTGGATGGCGCGGCGAAGGCACCTGACAGGCGAGAACTCACAGGTCAACACGCTGGCAGGTATCGCCGGCATCTACGGAGGACTGTTCTCCAGCCCCGTGATCGTGGTGATGCTCGTCCTCGAGCTCGCCCGTCCCGGCGGGCGCCGGTTCAGCAAGGTCCTGGTAGCGAACATCGTGGCAGCGAGTGTCTCGTTCGGGATCTACTTCGCCATCGCCGGGGCGGTGTTCTTGGGGGTGTACCGGGTGCCGCCGTACACCTTCGAGAACTGGCAGCTGCTCGCCGCCGTGCCCCTCGGGCTGTTCGCAGCCGTGATCACCACCTTCACCACCGGGGTGATCGCGATGGTGTCCAGGAGCTTCGAACGACTCCACCTCCCGGCTGTCGCGAGGTGCGCGATCGGCGGCGCTGCCTTCGGCGCCGTCGGCGTGGCTCTGCCGCTGACCATGTTCTCGGGCGGCGACCAGCTTGCCTCGCTGTTGACCGGCGCCGGGAGCTTGGGCCTCGGCCTGTGCGTGGCGGTCCTGGTCGCGAAGGCTGTGACGGTCGCGGTGAGCCGGGCCACCGGCTTCTTGGGCGGCCCCATCTTCCCGGCGATCTTCATCGGCGGGACCGCCGGGGTCGTGGTCCATCTGGCGTGGCCCGAGATCCCGTTGGGGCTCGCATTCGGCTGCCTCCTTCCGGCCGTGCTGGGGACGCTCGTGGCGGCGCCGTTCGCGATGGTGCTGCTGGCGGCCTTCATGACGCAGGTGGGCCCCCTGCAGACGCCACCCATCCTGATCTCCGTGGTCAGCGCCTACCTGGCGGTGGAGGCCCTGCGCCACGTGGGGGTCGCCGTCGCAGCCCGAGAGCCGGACAAGGCAGACAGAGGCACCCGGCGGCAACGCCTGTGAGTGGCGCCTTGCCAGCCGCACCATCAGGCCTGGCATCCTGCGACCCGCCGCCTCGCCTGCGCGCCGGCATGGTCACGGGCAACCCTCCGGGTCCGTCCACGGGCATGCTGCGCGCACGTTCCCGGGCGGGGGACGAACCGCGGCGCGCCGGCGGCGTCGCGTCCGGCTGTGCCCGTCAC
>JBAUWD010000120.1:0-6583 GCA_049583575.1 Nocardioides sp. | reverse complement strand
GCTCCGGCCGGCATGACGGCGCAGCGCCAGGCCGACGGCCGCGTGCGCGATCTCCTCGTCGAGGTCGGCCTCGACATCGTCGACCGGGACGAAGCCGGGGTCGTCGTGGCGACGCGCCGCGGCGGCCTTCAGGTCGTCGCGGTCCGCCGCCTCGACGGTGGTGACGGCCGACCAGCGCATCCCCAGGTCGCCCTCGACGGTGCGGGTCACCCGCGTGGTGGCCACCACCTCGCGGTCGAGAGGTGGGCCGGTTCCTGAGGAGGCGAGGGACGAGCCGTCTCGAAGGGCGGGGTCGAGCTCGACCACGCTGTGGACGTCGGTCGTGGCACCGCCGACGTCGACCACGACGGTGTCACCGGCGACCTCGGCGAGCAGCTCGACGCCGGTCAGGACGACATCCGGGGTGGCCCCCTGGACCATGTCGAGGAAGTGGTCGCGGCTGCTCAGGTGCTTGCCACCGATCACGTGGGACAAGAAGAGCTCGCGGATCGCCGTCCGCGCGCCCTCGGGGGCGAGGACGCCGATGCGCGGGACGATGTTGGGGGCGACGACGAGCGGGTTGCCGGCCAGCAGCGCGGCAACGTCGTCGCGGGCGTCGACGTTGCCGGCCACGACCACCGGGCCGGACCACGCCGTCGACAGCTCACGGGCACAGGCGAGGATCGGCTGGGGGTTCCCGCCGTCCGTGCCTCCGGTCAGGAGGACGACGTCGGGTGCGCTGTCCGGCACGCCGGACAGGTCGTCACCACGGCTCGCCGCGAACACCGCGACCACCTTGCCACCGCTGGACAGCGCCACCCGGCGGCCCGCCTCCGCGGTGACCAGCTCCTCGTTCCCGACCACCGCGATCCGGAGCCCCCCGCCGGCGCTCGAGCAGGCCAGGGTCGGCGCGCCGGCCGCTCGCGGGTCCTGCTCCACCAGCGACGCCAGGCACGCGTCGTACCCGTCGAGGACGTCGGTGTCGATGGTGGTGGGGTGCTCGGCCGCGGCCGCGATGCGCCCGGCCTCCAGCTCCACGAGTGACGCCTTGGTGAACGTCGACCCGAAGTCGACACAGACGACGCAGCCGCCCGCCGACGGGTCGCGCGGGTCAGGCGAGGGCACGGTCGAGGTCCGCGATCAGGTCGTCCGCGGTCTCGATGCCGACGCTGAGCCGGACCAGGTCCGCCGGCACCTCGAGCTCGGTGCCGGCCACGCTCAGGTGCGTCATCCGGCCGGGGTGCTCGATCAGGCTCTCCACTCCCCCGAGCGACTCACCGAGCGTGAACACCTCGGCCCGCGCGCACGCGTCGAGCGCCGCCTGCTCGCCGCCGGCGTGCCGGAAGCTGACGATGCCACCGAACCGCCTCATCTGGCGCGCGGCGACCTCGTGGCCGGGGTGCTCCTCGAGGCCGGGGTAGATGACCTGCGCGACCTTGGGGTGGCCGGATAGGAACTCGACGATGCGCTCGGCGTTGTCGCAGTGGCGGTCCATCCGCACCCCGAGCGTCTTCAGCCCGCGATGGGTGAGGAAGCAGTCGAACGGGCCGGGGACCCCGCCCATGGCGTTCTGGTGGAAGGTGATCGCCTCGGCCAGGTCGAGGTCACGGACCACCACCGCGCCGCCGACCACGTCGCTGTGGCCGCCGACGTACTTCGTCGTGGAGTGCACGACCACGTCGGCGCCGAGGGCCAGCGGCTGCTGGAGGTACGGCGAGGCGAAGGTGTTGTCGACGACGAGCAGCGCGCCGGCCTCGTGGGCGACCTGGGCGAGCGTCTCGATGTCGCCGATGGTGAGCATCGGGTTGGTCGGCGTCTCGACCCACACCAGGCGGGTCGTGCCCGGCCGGATCGCGGCCCGTACGGCGTCCACGTCGGCGACCGCGGCCGGGCTGTGCCCGAGCCCCCACACCTTCTCGACCTTGTCGAACAGCCGGAACGTGCCGCCGTACGCGTCGTCGGGGATGACCGCGTGGTCGCCGGGCCGGGTGAGGGCGCGGATGACCGCGTCCTCCGCGGCGAGACCGCTGGCGAACGCGAAGCCGCGCTCCCCCTCCTCCAGGGCGGCGAGCGCACCCTCGAGCGCCGTACGCGTGGGGTTGGCGGAGCGGCTGTACTCGTAGCCGCCGCGCAGCCCGCCCACGCCGTCCTGCTTGTAGGTGCTGGTCGCGTAGATCGGCGGGATCACCGCTCCGGTGGTCGGGTCGGGCTCGTAGCCGGCGTGGATCGCTCGCGTGTCGAAGCCGGCCTTCCGGCGGTGTTCCTGGGTCACGGGATCACGGTAGTGGCGGGGGTCCTCGGGGGTCTCGTGAGGCTCGGCCGACGACGTCACCGTCTCGTCACATCTGGCGGGAACGCACCGCATCTCCCCGATGTTGCACACTGTGAACGCACCACACGAAGGAGTGACCGTGTCGATCTTCTCCCGCCACAAGACCACCCTGCCGACCGCCGAGGAGGCCCTCCCCGGCCGCGCCACCAGCGAGTTCGTGATCGCCCCGAAGCACCGGGTGCTGGATGCGCCCGTGGTCACGCCGACGGCGCCCGAGGGCTTCGAGGTCGCGATCTTCGGGCTCGGCTGCTTCTGGGGGGCCGAGGAGATCTACTGGCAGAAGCCGGGCGTGTGGTCCACGTCCGTCGGGTACGCCGGCGGCACGACGCCGAACCCGTCGTACGAAGAGGTCTGCACCGGCCGGACCGGCCACACCGAGGCCGTGCGCATCGTCTTCGACCCCTCGGTCATCTCCTACGCCGACCTGGTCAAGACGTTCTTCGAGGTGCACGACCCGACCCAGGGCATGCGCCAGGGCAACGACGTCGGCACGCAGTACCGCTCGGCCATCTACTACACGACGCCCGAGCAGGAGCAGACCGCCCGCGAGCTGACCAAGATCTACGGCGACGAGCTCGCCCGCCGCCGGTACGGCGACATCACCACCGAGATCCGCTCCGCCGCGGACACGCCGTACTACTACGCGGAGGACCACCACCAGCAGTACCTCGACAAGCACCCCTACGGCTATCGCTGCCACGCCAACACAGGCGTGAACTTCCCCGACTGACAGCGGCATTAGTGCGTCTACCGCAGGTGTGTCCCGGCAGGCACGAAGCGGACGGTGTGTAGCAGCGCGAGGGCGGTTTCACGGTCGGGCGCACCCACGATGAATGACACATCCGCTCGGGGGACACTCAAGCCCATGGCGACTCCAGGGCCAGACTGCCTGACCACGTTGATGTAGTCGGGCAGGCCGTGCACCGTCCCGGAGGGCGTGCGGTGTGGAGCAGGCCCGGACAGTCCGGTGTAGATCGAAACGCTCTGTTGGGCTGGCCAAGACGCGCCGGTGGGCACTGCGCAGGAGCCCACGGGTCCGCGAAGTGGTGCGAAGAACTGCACGGTCTTGGGGTCCGTGGGCGGGCAGGTGTCGCCGTGTTCGACGTGCGTCTTCCAAACGGCTGGAACCGCCAAGGCGACCCGGTGGGCTCCCACCAGACGAGTGGGCGTGGGAGACGAGCCGCTGCACGATGACAGCGCGACAGCAGCGATGAGAAGCAAGGCGGCACGCTTGCTCATGGGTCTGAGACGCACCGCCCAGACCGTCGGTTCCGCCATGTGGGGAACCTAGGCGGTTCGACATCCCTGCGCACGCGCATCGGCATGTGACGATCGCCCGACTCGCGGCAGGAGCGGTGCTTGTTAGAGGCGGCGGCCTCACTGACCGCCCACAGGGTCCCAGGGTCGAGGAACCTTGACGTAGGCAGCAACGTGGTGGCCGACCGTCACGGTGTAGGGGCAGCGCGCGATGTACAGAATCGCGATCGTGAGGCGGTCTGTCGCCAACGCCGGGTGCCCGGGTAGGGCACACCTGTGCGGCGTCGCGTCGACGTCCTGACCGTGAGCACACCCGCGTGCCACGCGGAAGAGGTGGGGGGCGAACACATGACCTGTGAGTGTCCGGGGCGGTCCAGTGGTGCTCAGATAAGTGGGTGTGACCACGTGCAGCCACACCGCCAGGACATCGCCGCGATCCTCGATCACGGTGACCGGGTGATCCATCCAGAGTTGTCCGTGTACGACCTCGCGCCTGCGTATGGCGCTTCCGGTGTCGTACCGATGCTCAGGGTCCACGCGAGCATGTTGTCATCATCCGCACGTCGCACGCCCTCACATCGGCAGAGCGCGGGGCGGCATGGGCGTGCGTTGATCAGGCATGATTCGAGGATGGATGAGAGCGCCCGGCGAGACGAGGCAGACCTGCTCGCGCAGATCGGCCGATCCCTGTTCGCTCAGGACCTGCGGGTGAGGGTCCAGTTGCCGGCCGCACTCGCCACAGGAGCCCTCGCGGCATGGAAGCGCGACGACACCGGAGACAGCGAAACCGAGACCGAGACCGAGTGCACCATCAGAAGCCAGTCAGGTGCACTCGCGCTGATCGGCCTCGCAGTTGACGAACGTGGCGTCCCCAGCGGGAGCGATCAGGTAGGGGTAGAACTCGACGCCTGGCAGATCGGAAGTGCTCTCGATGCTGCCGATGAGCGCGGCCTACTCGCAGGTCTGGAGTCGCCATGGCGAGACACGTGAGCTCACAGCAGCACGCACGTTCATCGGCATGATCGGTCCAGGAGGGGCATGAGTGCCCGTTCGTTGGCTAGCCCCAAGGTTTGCCGGTGTACCACTCCGGCGCTGCCGAGGGCTCCCCGTACCAACCCCAGTCGTTCAGGGTCTCGACGAAGAGGTCACGGTCGTATCGGCTGTAGGTCGCCTCATCGATCTCGGAGCAGTGCATGCCTCGGGAGGATGCGATGTCTCGGATTCCCTCCCCCGCGGAACTGCGGCCAACCACGATCGTGCCCTGCGACGAACCGAAGCCCGCGACCCTGGCGACTACTGGCTGACCATCCCCTTCGGGCTCATACGGTGCCGTCACGTCGATCGCAAGATCAGCAGCGGCATCCCTCCACGCCGACGAGTTCAAGTCATCGCTCACACCCGGCACGGTAGAGCACGGCACGTCCGCACATCGGATCTGCGTGCGGCCGGACAGCGGCCATAGGACGCCCTGACAGCGGTGCGGGCGTTCGTCACCAACTCTTGGTGTCGAGGACCGCCCGAGGTTGGTGTCCTTGCTGGTTGGGGTAGTCCGTTATCCGGACTGGGCAAGGCGCTTCCCATCCACGCTGGGTGTGCTCGATGACCTCGAACCCTGCCTCGCGAAGCATCGCAGCGATGCCGTTCCGCCGGCTAAACGGCACCCAGGCCTAGCCGAGTCGACCGTTGAAGTCGAGCAGAAGGGCGGCAAAGCCTGGGAAGTCAAGGTGTTACGACCACACGAGCCGCTGGACGACTATCGACGGCCACGTGTAGTCAGCTGCAGGCACCCTCACGAAGCGAGGGAAGGCCATGGGAACAATCCTGACGAGTCCTGGGTACACCAGCACCGTTGCGGTCGAGACACCTCGGACCCGCAGGAACGCGCCGGGGTCGTACACCCAGCTCCTGAACTGCCCAAGGGGATGGAGCGTACGGCTGGCGGATACCCGGCTCTCGTCCACGTGCGGATCCTCGCACCTGTTGAGAACGTCCCCGTATCCATCGCGCGGAGGTCTGCATCAGCGACCCTCACAGCGGCAGGTGCGGGCGATGGTCAGATCGTCCCGGTGCGAATCTGTTCTTCGAGGCCGCTGATGATGCGTTCGGCATCTTGCGATCGGCGGCAGGTTCCTGATGAACCTGTCGGCCCCTGGCGTAGACCGTCACGACCGGGTCATTAGTCCGCTTTCCCTTCCCCCAGAGGATCGCCCACCCACTCATGCCGTAGCCGACCTGGGCAACGAACTCGTAGGTCGTGCCGTCGGGGCCCAACACCGATCGGTCAAGATCTGAGAACTCGTTCGTCGGTCCACTCATGCCTTGCATTCTCGCCCTTTCGCATCGCCGGAGAGCGCGGATCGCGGCATAGTGCTTTACGCGCGTCCCGGCCGACTGCACCCAAGGCCCCTGTCGATCTCGCCCAACTCGATCACAGCGTCAGCACGAGGATCTCCTCGTTCCACTCGGCATACTCGCCGGTCGGCACGAACCCGAGCCCGACGTAGAACGGGTACGGCGTGTGGTCGCCCTCTGGGAAGCAGCTCGTCAGCAGCTGGGTCGCTCCCTGCTCCTTGACCAAGGCGGCGACGTGCCGCACGACGGCCGTTCCGACGCCCGTGCCCTGGGCTGCGGGGGCGACCATCAGCTTCCACAGGAACCACGGCCCGTAGAGGCTCGGCGGGTGCGGCTCGACGTTCCAGCTCAGCATCACGAACCCGACCGGCACGCCGTCGCGGTAGACGCCCCGGGGCCACGGGTTACCCTCCGGCACCTCCGCCGCTTCCAGCAGCGCGTCGTCAACGCTCCCGCCGACCCAGTCCGCTTGATGGGGCGGAAGCACCACGTGCGCGCGCAGTTCGTCCAGAACCTCGGGAGTGACCTCCCGTAGCTCGATCTCCATGGGCAGAACCTAGGGGTTCTTGGGCGCGATGGACACCGAGTTGTCGTCGGGGACCCCCCTTTCTGAGCCGGGCGGGTACCGGGTCGAACCACCGAGAAGCCGAGCACCCGGTGCAG
>JBAUWD010000119.1:0-5438 GCA_049583575.1 Nocardioides sp. | reverse complement strand
CCCCGAGGACCAGCTGCCGATGCACCCGCTCGCGGGCGATCAGCCCCTCGAGCCGGACCCCCACCAGCCGGATCCGGGCCCGCTGCAGCCCGAGTGCGTCGTACGAGCGGACCGCCTCGCGGTAGATCTCCTGGGTGACGTCGGTGGCCTCGGGCAGCGTGCGGGACCGGGTGATCGTGGTGAAGTCGGCGAACCGGACGGTGAGGGTGACCGTGCGCCCGGCCACCCCTGCCACCCGCATCCGGGTGGTGACCCGGTCGGTGAGTCGGAGGAGCTCGCGGGTGATGACCGCGCGGTCGTCGGTGTCGTGGCCGAAGGTCTCGTTGGCGCCCATGGACTTGTCGGGGTCGCCGCCGAGGACCCCGAAGTAGCCGCCGCTGGTGCGGGCGACGACCTGACGGTCGTCGATGCCCCAGGCGAGGTCGCGGAGGTGTCGGCCGAGGTGGTCACCGAGGGCGCGCTGGAGAGTGCGGACCGGGGTGTGGGCGAGGTCTCCGACGGTGACCAGGCCCAGCCGGTGGAGCAGCTCGCGCGTCTTCTCTCCCACGCCGTACAGCTCACCCACGTCGAGCGGGTGGAGCATCGTGGTGACCGACGAGGGTGGGCAGGAGAACACCCCGTCGGGCTTGGCCCAGCGACTGGCCAGCTTGGCCATGGTCATCGTGGCCGCCAGCCCGACCGAGCAGGTGATGCCCTGCTCGTCGTAGATCGTGGCGCGCAGCTGCTCGGCGATCTCCTCGGGTGTCCCGAGCCGCCGGGTCGAGCCGCGGATGTCGAGGACCGCCTCGTCGAGCGAGAGCACCTCCACCAGCGGGGTGATCCGGCGGAAGTTCTCCATCACCGAGGCCGAGACCGTCGTGAAGGTCTCGAAGTCGGGCGGGACCACCACGGCCTGAGGGCACATCCGGCGGGCGCGGGTCATCGGCAGCGCCGACCGGACGCCGGTCTTGCGGGCGAGGTAGTTCGCGGAGAGGACCACCCCGCGGTACCCGCCACCGACGATGACGGGCACGTCGAGCAGCTCGGGCCGGTCGCGGACGGCGACGCTGGCGTAGAAGGCGTCCATGTCGACGTGCAGGATCGGTGTCGTCGTGGTCGTCGCGGCGGCGCTCACGACAGCCACCCTCTCGGCGCCCCGGACCGACGGCGCTCAGGACGGGCGGTGGGCGAGCAGGTGGAGCTGGGTGGCGAGGGGAAGGTACTCGGGCCGGGCGGCGACAGCCTGCTCGAGCTCGACCAGTGCCGTGGTGGCACCGGACTCGAGGTCGAGCAGCGAGCCGGGCACCAGGTCGGTGAACACCCGGATGCCGTGCACCGCGTCAGTGGTGAACCCGGCCTCCTGTACCAGGAGGGAGAGCTCGCCGTGGGTGTAGCGACGCCCCACCCGGCCCGGTGGGGCCTCCGAGCCTGTCGGAGGGCGGTGTGCTGGGTCTGGCGAAGGATCGAGCATCGCCAGTGCCTGCTGGAAGTGGCCGGCCATGGCGCGGGCGACCACGGCGGCGTAACGCTGGGCGACCAGGAGGCTGAGCACTCCCCCGGGCCGGAGCACACGCCCCAGCGTGGCCAGGGCGTCGGCCGGGTCGTCGACGACCTCGAGGACGCCGTGGCAGAGCACCAGGTCGGCGCTGTCGGGGCCGACCACGTCGAGCAGGCTGGACAGGTCACCCTGGCGTCCGGTGACCTCGACGTCGTGCTCGCGGGCCCGGCGGCCGAGGGCGGCCAGAGCGTCGGGGCTGGGGTCGACCACGGTGACCCGGTGACCGAGCTCGCCGACGCGGACCGCGAGACCGCCGGTGCCTCCGCCGATGTCGAGGACGTCGAGGGGCCCACCGCGCAGCGTCGGCTCGAGCCCGGCCCACACCACGGCGGTGCGGGTGCTGCTGCGGCCCGAGGGTCGCTCGCCGGCGGAGGCTGCCATGTGCTGACCCTAGCCGGGCACGACGGAGGAGTGCCTGGCGTGGGGAGGCAGGTTGAGCCAGCCTGCGACCGAGCTTGCGAGGTCGCAACGGCGCGTCGAAACCAAGCTCCGAGTGATCGTGGGGCGGAGCAGATCTGCTGGCTCATCCCGGGCTCCCGGGGCTGCGGTGCCAGAGCTTCCGGGCGACGTTCTTGACCGCCTCACCGGGGGGTCTGACGTCGGCGTAAGGAGACATCTGGAACCCGCTGGAGTGGACCAGGACCCGGCGGTGGGTCACCTCGTGGACCGTCTCGACCACGGCCAACCGGGCGCGGACCGCGTCGAGGCCGTCGCGTCGCCAGAGCGACTGGAGGTCGGGGAGCGGCCAGGCACCGGTGGCGCGCAGGGAGACACCGCGGTGGCCGGTACGGCGCAGCTCGCCACGGACCACCAGCAGCCACGACCCGAACACGGTGGCGGCGTAGGGGCCCTGGGCATCCTCGAAGAACGTCGCGTCCACCGGGCCGGTGCCGTCGTCGAGGGTCAGGAACACCACCCGACGCCCGGACCGGACCGGCGGGGTCTGGGTGGCGACCTTGACGCCCGCGACCAAGATCTCGGACCGGCTGCGCTGCGTCAGGAGATCCCGGCTACGGACCGCGCCGAGGGCGTCGAGGAAGTCGGCATAGGTGTCGACGACGTGCCGGCTGGCGTCGAGACCGAGGATCTCCAGCTCGGCGCGCATCCGCTCCTCGGGACTCAGCTCGGGCAGGCCGCTGACGTGCTCCTGCGGCTCGTCGCCGAGGTCGAGGGTCAGCTGGACCGAGGTCACCGGACGCGGGTCTGCCGTGGCCCGGGACTGGGCGGCGGCCCGGGCCCAGACACCCTGGGACGCGAGGGCGTGTCGCTCCACCGGCGCCGCCGCGTCGCGAGTGGTCGGGTCGGTGCTGGCGCGCGCGGCGGCCTGACCGGCGCGGGTGTCGGCCGCTCGCACCGACGTGGCCCTCGACCGGGAGCCCAGGCCGCGGGCCCGACCGGCCCGCTCGACCGCGCGCGCATGCCGGTCGAGCTCGGCCACCTGGAGCAGCAGGTCGCGCCGGGTGACCTTGGTCCGGCGCCGGACTCCACCGAGTCCGCCGCCCGGCGAGCCGAGCCCGTAGAGGGAGTCGAACCCGCCGGCCAGCACCAACCGCTCGGCGGTCGGGCGGGCCACCTGGGCGCGGTGCCAGAAGTCGGTGAGCGAGTGGTAGGGCCGTGAGGAGACGATGCGGTCGATCTCGCCGGCGTTGATGCCCTTGACCTCGGCCAGGGCGAGCCGGATGCCCCAGGCCCGGCCGTCGGGCCAGCCGCCTGTCCTGAGGAGGTCGCCCTGCGACCGTCTCGAAGGGCGATCGCTCGGGTCGGGACGGGAGGTCTGCCCGAGCACCAGGGGTGGCGGCTCGTCGAGCGACGACATCCGCTCCACGACGTAGGTCTTGTCGCTGGCGTTGACGTCGAGCCCGAGGATCGCGATGCCGCACTGCCGGGCGTCCTCGAGGATCAGCCGCTTGGGGTACATGCCGGGGTCGTGGGTCAGCACCCCCGCCAGGAAGTGGGCCGGCCAGTGGGCCTTGAGCCACGCCGACTGGTAGGTCGGCAGTGCGAACGCCGCGGCATGGGCCTTGCAGAACCCGAACGACGCGAACGCCTCGATGACCTTCCAGACCGCCTCGACCACCGACAGGGAGTAGCCGCGGCCGAGTGCTCGCGGGAAGAACCAGGTCTTGGTCTCGGCCATCCCCTCGGTGTCACCGAGAGCGCGCCGCTTCTCGTCGGCCTCGGCCAAGGTGACGCCGGCGAACCCGGCGATCATCTCGATCACCTGCTCGTGGAAGACGACCACACCGCCGGTCTGCTCGAGGATCGGACGCAGGTCGTCATGGAGGTAGCTCACGGACTTCCAGCCGTGCTTGGCCTCGAGGTAGGGCGTGATCATGTCGCTCTTGACCGGCCCCGGCCGGAACAGCGAGATGTCGGTGACGACGTGGTCGAAGGTCTCGATACCGGACTTGCCGACCAGCTCGCGCTGGCCGGGCGACTCGATCTGGAAGACCCCGAGCGTGCGAGCGGCGCTGATCATCTCGAACGTGAGCGGGTCGTCGAACGGCACCTGCGCCTCGTCGTCGAGGTCGATCTCGACGCCGTCGGTCTGCCGGACCAGGTCGACGGCATGGGCCATGGACGACTGCATCCGGATGCCGAGCACGTCGAGCTTGAGCAGCCCGAGGTCCTCCACGTCGTCCTTGTCGAACTGGCTCATCGGGAAGCCCGCGAAGCTGGCCTCCACCGGTGTGCGGTCGAGCAGCGTGGCGTCGGAGAGGAGCACCCCGCAGGGGTGGACGGCGATGTGGCGCGGCAGGCCGTCGAGCCGCTCGACGAGGTCGAACATCAGGTCGAGCCGCCCGTGGTCGAGCCCGGCGGCCCGCAGCTCGGGCAGGTCGCGCATCGCCATCCGGGCGTCGCGGGCCCGGATGTGGGGGAACGCCTTGGCGATCGCGTCGGTCTCGCCGGGAGGCATCCCGAGGGCGGCGCCGACGTCGCGGACCGCATGACGGACGCGGTAGGTGTCCATCATCGACACGCACACGCACCGCTCCCCGCCGTAGCGGTCGAGGATCGCGCGGTAGATCTCCTCGCGCCGGGCCGACTCGACATCGATGTCGATGTCGGGCAGGGAGGCGCGCAGCGGGGAGAGGAAGCGCTCCATGAGCAGGCCGTGCCGGATCGGGTCGACCCCGGAGACGCCGAGGAGGTAGTTGACCAGGCTGCCTGCGCCCGACCCGCGCGCCGCGCACCGCACCCCCATCTCGCGGATCAGGTCGGTGACGTCGCCGACGGTCAGGAAGTACGACGCGTAGCCCAGGCCCCGGATCATCTCCAGCTCGTCGTCGAGCCGCTTCCAGAGGCGCTGGCGTGGCGCATTGCCGTAGCGGCGCCCGAGGCCGGCCTCGCAGCGGGCACGGAGCATCGCGTCGGCAGCTCCCTCCTCCCGCGCCGGGTCTCGAGCGCCTTCGCGCGCCCCGAGCAGGCTGGGGTCGTGGACGAGCTCGAACTCCGGGAAGTGGACCTCCCCCAGCCCCAGGTCGGCCCGCGGGTCGAGGGCGCACCGGTCGCCGACCGACCGGGTGTGGGCGAGCAGGCGACGGGCCTCGCGCTCGGAGTCGCCGAGACCGGCGAGCCGGACGATCTCCTCGGCCACCTCGTGCATCTGCTTGCCGGACTTGAGGAAGCCCTCGGCGTTGCCCCGATCGACGTGACGACGGTCGAGGGCGACCAGCCGGCGGGCGGCGTCGAGGACGTCGACGACCGGGGCGTCGCGCCGGTCGGCGTAGCGGACGGCGTTGGTCAGCACCGCTCCCAGCCCGACGCTACGGGCGAACCCGGCCGTCCGCGCGGCGTGGGGCGTGGTGCCCGGCCCCCAGACCGAGCCGGCCCCGGGGAGCCGGTGGGAGACCAGCTCGAGCAGGAGGTGGTCGCGCGGGACCACCTCGAGCCACGGTGC
>JBAUWD010000118.1:0-4114 GCA_049583575.1 Nocardioides sp. | reverse complement strand
ACCGGCGGGCGGCCGAGCGGGCCATGTCGGCCGCACCGATGAAGCCCGCGTTGGGCCCGAGCTCTGCCCCCACGATGACCGGCTCGGTGCGGTGGCCACGCCCGGTGAGCGAGCGTGAGAACGCCTGCCGGGTCGGCCCGATCAGCAGGTCGCCCGCCTCGGAGAGCCCGCCTCCGATGATGATGCAGCCCGGGTCGAAGGCCGCGGCCATGCCGGCCAGCCCGACGCCCAGCCAGGCACCGACATCGGCCAGGAGCTCGATCGAGAGCGGGTCGCCGTCGCGTGCCGCCTGGGTGATCTGGGGCCCCTCCAGGGCGTCGGCCTCCCCGTCGACGACCTCACGCAGATGGTGGGCCATGGGCGAGGCGTTGCGCACGAGCTCGCGGGCGTCACGGACCAGTGCGTTGCCGGAGGCGTACTGCTCCCAACAGCCGCGGTTGCCGCACTCGCACCGGTGCCCGTCGGGCACGACCTGCATGTGGCCGAACTCCCCGGCCATGCCGTTGGCGCCGCGGTAGACGCGCTGGTCGATGACGAGCGCGCCGCCGATGCCGGTGCCCAGGGTCACGCACAGCACGAACCGGTGACCGCGCCCCGCCCCGAAGCGACACTCGGCCAGGGCGGCGGTGTTGGCGTCGTTGTCGACCACGACCGGCAGGTGGATCCGGCCGGCGACCTGGGCGCGCAGCGGCTCGCGGCGCCAGTCGAGGTGCGGGGAGAACATCACGACGGTGCGGGTCACGTCGACGAAGCCCGCCGCGCCGATGCCCACCGCAGCGACGTCGTACTCGCGGGCGAAGCCCTGCACGATGTCGACGATGGTGTCCTCGACGGCACGCACGTCGTGACCCTCCGTGGGGCGCCGGTCGACGGCGATCACCGATCCGGACGAGTCGACCACCGCTCCCAGCACCTTGGTCCCGCCGATGTCGATCCCGACGGTCAGCGGCTCCCATCGGGAGGCGCGGACACGGCGCGGGGCGACGTCGGACATGCGCTCAGGGTACTGAGGCCCGCGCCGGGCCGTCGCGGCGCGGCGCGGCACGTCGTACGGCGTGAGAGCGGGGTGAAACCGCCGTGTAACCACGAGCAGGCACAGTGGTCGCATGAACGACACGACCCCGGCCGTCCTGGCCCAGGACCTGCTCAAGACCTTCGGCGAGCAGCGCGCCGTGGACGGCATCGACCTGGAGGTACGCCGCGGCGAGGTCTTCGGCGTCCTCGGCCCCAACGGCGCCGGCAAGACCACGATGCTGAAGATGCTCGCCACGCTGCTGCCGATCGACGGCGGCCGCGCCGAGATCTTCGGGCACGACGTACGACACCGGCCTCACATCGTCCGGCAGCTGCTGGGGGTGACCGGGCAGTACGCCTCGGTCGACGAGAACCTCACCGCGACCGAGAACCTCTGGCTGTTCGCCCGGCTCCAGGGGGTCGACAAGGCGACCGCGCGGTCGACCGCAGCGACCCTGCTCGAGCAGTTCGACCTCACCGAGGCCGCCGCCAAGCCGATCTCGGCCTTCTCCGGCGGCATGCGACGACGCCTCGACCTCGCCGCGAGCCTGATCACCCGGCCGCCGTTGATCTTCCTCGACGAGCCCACCACCGGGCTCGATCCGCGCACCCGCGGCCAGATGTGGGAGACCATCCGCGACCTGGTGGCCAACGGCTGCACCGTGCTGCTGACGACCCAGTACCTCGACGAGGCCGACCAGCTCGCCGACCGGATCGCGGTGATCGACCACGGCCGCAAGGTCGCCGAGGGCACCTCGGACGAGCTGAAGTCGTCGATCGGGCTGTCCACCCTCCAGCTGTCGGTGGTCGACCCGGACCGCATGCCGGAGGCCATCTCGGTGGTCGAGCGCCTCACCGGCGAGGTCGCGGTGCCGACCCCCGAGGTGCGGATGCTGACGGTGCCGTTGCAACGCAGCGACCAGGCCGTCGACGTGCTCGTCGCGCTGCGTGACCAGGCGATCGACATCGACTCGGTCAGCGTTCAGAAGCCGTCGCTCGACGAGGTCTTCCTCGCCCTCACCGGCCACGACACCAGCGAGCCCACCGCCGACACCACCCCGGAACTGGAGACCGTCCGATGACCGCACTCACCACGTCCCTGCGCGACCCCGCCGTCGGCCTCTCCCCCCACGTGGGGCTCCGGGCGACCGTCAGCCAGACCCTGACCATGGCCTGGCGGGCCACCATGAAGATGCGACGCAACTTCGAGCAGCTCTTCGACGTGACCATCCAGCCGCTGCTGTTCACCGCGATGTTCGCCGGCATCTTCGGCGGCGCCGTCTCGGGCAGCGTGGGCGGCTACCTGCCCGTGATCATCCCGGGCCTCGTGGGCCAGACCGTGCTCACGGCCTGCGTCGCGACCGGCGTGCAGCTGCGCGAGGACATGGACAAGGGGGTGTTCGACCGGTTCAAGGTGCTGCCGATCGCCCGCATCGCGCCGCTCGCCGGTCCGATGGTCGCGGACATGCTGCGCTACGCGATCGCGAGCACGCTGACGTTCGGCACCGGGATCGCGATCGGCTACCGCCCCGGAGGCGGCCCCTTCGGTGTCGCCGCGGCCATCCTCCTCGGCATCGTGGCCGGCTGGTCGCTCGCCTGGATCTTCACCTGGTTCGGCACCGTCGGGCGTACGGCGCAGGGCGTGCAGGCCACGTCGCTGATGATCATGTTCCCGCTGACGTTCCTGTCCAACGCGTTCGTCCCGACCCGGACGATGCCGGGCTGGCTGCGGGCGTTCGCCGACGCCAACCCGGTGTCGCACGTGATCTCGGCGATCCGCGACCTGGCCAACCACGGCCAGGTCACCGCCGAGGTCGGCTGGGCGCTGCTCGGGTGCGCGGCGATCGTCGCGATCTTCGCGCCCCTCTCGGTGCGCAGCTTCAGCCGGAAGATGTGACGGTCGCCCGCGACACGACGTCCGCGACCTCGGCCCGCAGCTCCCGGCCGAGCCGGTCGCCGTACTCCTGCGAGACGGCCTCCAACCGGCCGGGAGCGGCCTCCTCGGCCAGCTGTCGGAGGAACTCCCAGGACATCACCGGGAACCACCGGTTGTAGCTGAAGCGCCGCGCGAGCGACAGCAGCCGGACGCCGCACTCGGCCGCCCCGGAGGTCGGCTCGCCGGACAGGAGGAAGGCCCCGAGGGCCGCCACCGCCATCCCGGCGACCGGGTAGTCGACCGCCCCCTCCGGCCCGGCCATCAGGCTCCCGACCAGCCAGGCGGCGCGCCCGGCCAGCTCGCGCGCCTGTCGACGGTGGGTCGCGGTCGCGCCGAACCGGACGTGTGCGGTGAGTGCCGTGGCCACGGCGACCACGGTCCACGGCTCGAGCCCCGACGTCTCCACCCCGGCGAACCGCACGCTCTCCAGGCGACTGATCGAGTCGACGTACGACGCGAGGCCGGCGTGGACCTCACCTCGCGCCAGCAGCAGCTCGGCAACGACCTGGAGCTTCACCAGGCCCGCCGTGACGTCGCCCGGCGACGGCTCCCCCGCCTCGGCCAGGACCCGCTCGGCCTCGTCCAGCTCACCGTCGATGATCGCCGTCAGCGCGATCGCGGTGCGCATGCTGAGTGCATCCTCGTGGGCGTGCAGACGCTCGAGCAGCGGCACGGCGGCCCGGGCGTGCTCGGCGGCCAACCGGTGGCGTCCCGCGTTCAGCTCCAGCATCGCGAGCTGGGTGTGCACGATGGAGACCTGCCACACCGTCGACGACTCGTCGATCGCGGCCAGCGCAGCGGCGCAGTAGCGCCGCGCGGCGTCGATGTCACCGCCGTTCTCGGCGAGGATCGCGGCCCACTGCCAGGCGACCAGCGCCACCCGTGGATCCGGGTCGTCGGTCAGCGACAGCGCTGCAGGCACCCGGTCGCCGGGATCCCCGGCCACCACGAAGAGCGCGTGGATGACGCGGGTCCACGGCTGCTCGGGTACGCCGAGCCGGGCCATCGCGCCGACCAGGCCCGCGACGCCGTCGGGACGCAGGAAGCCGACGTGCACGACCAGCAGACCGAGCGCGTCCGCGGTGACCTGCACGAGCTCCGGCGGAGGCTCCCAGTCGGTCAGCACCTGCTCGGCGGCGTCCGCGAGCGCGAAGAAGCGCGGGT
>JBAUWD010000117.1:0-4935 GCA_049583575.1 Nocardioides sp. | reverse complement strand
GTGCCCTGCTGGTGCTGCGAGGGCACGGCGACCCGGGGTGGACCGAGCACGAGCGCGACGCCCTGCGCCTCCTGGGTCGGCGCCTGGGCAGCGTCGTCCAGCAGCTCGAGAGCCGCCGGCGCGACCGGCATCTGGTCGACGAGCTGCGCGAGCTCGACGAGTACCGCCGCGACCTCGTCGCATCCATCACCCACGACCTCAAGTCGCCACTCACCGCGATCGCCCTGAACACCGAGCTGCTCGCCTCCGACCGCCGGCTGGCCGAGGCGGGGTCCCACCCCGTGGCCGCGATCCGCCGCAGTGCCGAGCGGCTCTCCGGGCTCGTCGACGACCTGCTCGCGCTGGCGCGCACCGAGGAGGGGCTGACCGGTCACGTGGGCGTCGCCGACCTCGTCGTACTCGTGCACGACGCCTGTCACCATGCCGAGGTCGAGGCCCGGCAGCGGGGGGTGAGGTTCGTCCTCGATCTGCCCGACGAGCTGCGGGTGCCGGTCGACGCCGACGCGGTGGCGCGCATCTACGCCAACGTCGTGAGCAACGCCGTCAAGTTCAGCCTGCCCGAGGGCGAGGTGCGGATCGCCGTACGACGCTCGGGTGACGCCGTCGAGTTCGTCTGCGCGGACGACGGGATCGGCATCTCGGCCGAGGACCAGGCCTCCGTCTTCGACATGTCCGGCCGCTCGCACGACGCGGAGTCGCGCGGCCTGCCGGGCAGCGGAGTCGGCCTGGCCATCTCCCACCGCATCGTCTCGCGGCTCGGGGGCAGCATGGACGTCGAGTCCACCCAGGGCGTGGGCTCGACCTTCACCGTCCGCCTCCCGGCGGCATCGTCGTCGTCCTGACGCGGGGACCGGCCAGCGGTCAGCGCAGGCCGATCTGGGCGACCAGCCGACCCGCGAAGCTGTCGGCCGGGATGCCGCTGGTCAGCAGGTTCAGGCCGGTGTGGAACGCCAGCACGACCAGCGCGATCGCCACGGTGCCGACCAGCAGCCGCTGGAACGGCAGCGGGTCGCGGTCGCGGGTGGCGCCGTGGAGGTGCCCGATCCAGCCGCCCAGCGCGTTCGTCACGACCGCGCTGATGATGCTGGCCACGGCCGCGCCGACGACGGTGCCCACCAGCCCGAGCTGGTGTGAGAGCGCCGTAGCGGTCGCCGCGGCCACCGCACCGGCGACGACGGTCGGATAGTTCAGGGTGTGCGTGTTCTCAGCCATACCCAGGGTCTGACGCTCGGCCCCCACCGGTTGTTCCGCGAGCCCTCCGTGAGGCCGCTCACGCCGAGTCGGCGCAAAGAGGCAGCGGAGGTACGCCGAGTCGGCGCAAAGAGGCAGCGGGAGTCCGCCGAGTCGGCGCAAAGAGGCAGCGAAATTGCGTCGAGTCGTCATGAGCCGACTCGGCGAACAGGTGGGTCAGCGAGAGGCGTACGTCGCCAGCGAGATGCCGACGTAGTGCGAGACGAACGCCATGATGGTCAGGCTGTGGAAGACCTCGTGGAAGCCGAACCAGCGCGGCCACGGGTCGGGGCGACGGAAGCCGTAGACCACCCCGCCGAGCAGGTAGAGAGCTCCGCCGACGGCGATCAGCACCATGACGGCGATGCCGACGCCGACGCCGAGCCGCTCGGCCCCGCGGGCGAACTGCGGCAGGAACCCGACGGCGGCGCACCCCAGCCCCATGTAGATCGGGGTGTAGAGCCAGCGGGGAGCAGAGATCCAGAAGACCCGGAACAGCACCCCCAACAGGGCGCCCGACCAGACCACCGCCAGCATCACGATCCGGGGCGTCCCGGTCAGCAGCAGCAGCGAGAACGGAGTGTAGGAGCCCGCGATCAGCAGGAAGATGTTGGCGTGGTCGGCCCTCCGCAGCACATCGCCGACCCGAGGTGACCAGCGACCGCGGTGGTAGACGGCCGAGGTGGAGAACAGCAGCACCGCCGACGCGACGTACACCGCCGAGCCCCATCTGGTGGCGGCGGTGGGGGACAACGCGATCAGCACGACCCCGGCGGCGAGCGTCAACGGCGCGGTGCCGAGGTGCAGCCAGCCGCGCAGATGGGGCTTGACCTCGGCCACCTGCTCCGCGACCTGATGGGCCAGGGAGTCCAGGCCCGCGCGGAGTGAGTCGTTCATACGACGACAGTACGCGGCGCGGGTACACGCCATACCCGGAAGCCGTGGATCCACCCGGTTACCATCGGAGGGTGGCCGCGATCCCCGAGCTGAAGGAGCGTGTACGCCGCCTCTTCTACCCCGCCTACGAGGCGCGGATGGTCAAGGCGCTTCCCGCTGACCGCATCCCCCAGCACATCGGAGTCATGCTCGACGGCAACCGGCGGTGGGCGAAGGGCGTCGGGGGTGACAGCAACCACGGTTACCGCGCCGGCGCCGCCAACATCGAGCCCCTCCTGCAGTGGAGCGAGGAGGTCGGCGTGAAGGTGGTCACCCTGTGGCTGCTGTCGACCGACAACCTCAACCGCCCGCCCGACCAGCTCGAGGGGCTGCTCACCGTCATCGGCGACGCCGTGGAGGCGCTCGCCGCCCAGCACCGCTGGCGGCTCCACCCGGTCGGCGCCCTCGACCTGCTCCCGGCGGCCGTGACGACCCGGCTCAAGGAGGCGGAGGAGGCCACCCGCGACGTCGACGGCCTCCTGGTCAACGTCGCGGTCCCCTACGGCGGCCGCCGCGAGATCGCCGACGCCGTCCGGGCGCTGCTGCAGGAGCACGCCGAGCGGGGCACGAGCCTCGAGGAGCTCGCCGAGGTGATCGACGTCGACCACATCGCCGAGCACCTCTACACCAAGGGCCAGCCCGACCCCGACCTCGTGATCCGGACGTCGGGGGAGCAGCGGCTCGGCGGCTTCCTGCTGTGGCAGAGCGCGCAGAGCGAGTTCTACTTCTGCGAGGCCTACTGGCCCGACTTCCGCAAGGTCGACTTCCTGCGGGCCATCCGGGCCTACGCCCAGCGCGAGCGCCGCTTCGGCACCTGAACGACGCCCCGTCGACACCGCGCACTGTTCACGCTGCGTTCGGGCGTGTCCCCGAGGAATCCCCGAGCGAGGAGCGTACGTTCGCGACATCGGTGGGGATGGGAATCCCACCGAATCGGGAGGCCCGTTCGTGACAGTCCACGACCAGACAGCGTGGCGGAGTCCGCTACGCCCAGGAGGTCGGCGCTCCGGCCTTCGGCCACCTTCCCGGTCCATCAGCTAGAGCGTCCGAGGACCGGGCGAGGAGCAGCCCGCGCGGTCTGATGAGGGGTGTCCGGTGCCGCAGACCACCAAGGGAACGCGCAGGTCCACGTCCCAGCAGCGATCCGTCCGTACCTTCGTGCTCGACACCAGCGTGCTGCTGTCGGATCCCGGCGCCATGCGACGGTTCGAGGAGCACGAGGTGGTCCTCCCGGTGGTGGTCATCACCGAGCTCGAGGCGAAGCGACACCATCCGGAGCTCGGCTTCTTCGCGCGTACGGCGTTGCGCGTGCTCGACGAGCTGCGCGTCACCCACGGGCGCCTCGACGAGGCGGTCCCGATCGGTGAGCTGGGCGGCTCGATCCGCGTCGAGCTCAACCACACCGACGCCGACTCGCTCCCCTCGGGCTTCCGGCTCGGCGACAACGACACCCGGATCCTGGCCGTGGCCCGCAACCTCGCCAACGAGCACCATGACGTCACGCTGGTCTCCAAGGACCTCCCGATGCGGATCAAGGCGTCCGCCGTGGGCCTGCGCGCCGAGGAGTACCACGGCGAGCACCTAGGCGACTCGGACCCGGGCTACAGCGGCATGGCCGAGCTCGAGGTCCCCGCCGCCGTCCTCGACGAGCTGTACGACGACGGGTGGACCGAGGTCGAGGCGGCTCGCGAGCTGCCCTGCCACACCGGACTGGTCCTGCTGTCCGACCGCGGTACGGCGCTGGGTCGGGTCGGTCCCGACAAGCACGTGCACCTGGTGCGTGGCGACCGCGAGGCGTTCGGGATCCACGGTCGCTCCGCCGAGCAGCGGATCGCCCTGGAGATGCTGCTCGACCCGGAGGTGGGCATCGTCTCCCTGGGCGGCCGGGCCGGCACCGGCAAGTCGGCGATGGCCCTGTGCGCCGGCCTGGAGGCCGTCCTGGAGCGCCGCCAGCACCAGAAGGTCGTCGTCTTCCGGCCGCTCTTCGCCGTGGGAGGGCAGGAGCTCGGCTACCTGCCCGGCTCGGAGTCGGAGAAGATGTCGCCGTGGGCCCAGGCGGTCTTCGACACGCTCGGCTCGATCACCTCGCGTGAGGTGATCGAGGAGGTCCTGGACCGGGGCATGCTCGAGGTGATGCCGTTGACCCACATCCGCGGACGCTCGCTGCATGACGCGTTCGTGATCGTCGACGAGGCGCAGTCCCTGGAGCGCAACGTCCTGCTGACCGTGCTGTCGCGGATCGGTGCGAACTCGAAGGTCGTGCTCACCCACGACGTCGCCCAGCGGGACAACCTCCGGGTCGGTCGCCACGACGGCGTGGTCGCGGTGGTCGAGAAGCTCAAGGGCCACCCGCTCTTCGCCCATGTCACGCTCACCCGCTCGGAGCGCTCGCCGATCGCCGCGCTGGTCACCGAGATGCTGGAGCACGTCACGCTCTGAGGCAGCCACGGAACGCGCTCGCGGGTGTCCGCCCGTGATCATTCCGTGACCGAGTCGAGGCCCCATCTGGGGCGCAGGTGGCCGGTGTGACAGGTGTGACGTCTGAGGCGGGCAGTACGCCACATTTCAAGTATTTTCTCGTGCGTTCGGTTTGCACACCCCGTAGAACTCATGCAGGGTGGCAGGCAGTCCGTTTCGCGGTCGGGTGACATCTCGGGACCCCGTCTTCTGCGGGCGCACCCGAGTCGTCTACCCCCGAGTCCCCCGTGCCCCCTGAACAGTACGTCGCCAAGCACCGCGCTGCGCCTGCCCCGACGACGCCCGCCGCCC
>JBAUWD010000116.1:0-5726 GCA_049583575.1 Nocardioides sp. | reverse complement strand
GGACTCGAGCGCGGCCGCCACGACGGCGTCGATGTCGAGGTAGCTCGCCACCCGGACCGCGTGGTCGGCGGCGCGCACGTGCGGCGCGTCGGCGTCGAGGTCGGTGTACGCCGCGACCGTCGTGATGCCGAGCCGGTGGCAGGTGCGGAAGACCCGCAGCGCGATCTCGCCGCGGTTGGCGACGAGCACCCTGCCGATGACGGCAGTGGGGCCGCCCGCGTCTGTCGGACTTGTCGAGATCACGCCTACATCCTGAAGACGCCGTACGACGGCTCGGCGATCGGGGCGTGCGCGGCGACGGCCAGGCCCATGGCGAGGACCCGGCGGGTCTCGGCCGGGTCGATGACGCCGTCGTCCCAGAGCCGGGCGGTCGAGTAGTACGGCGAGCCCTGGGCGTCGTACTGCTCGCGGATCGGGGCCTTGAAAGCCTCCTCGTCGTCGGCGCTCCACTCCTCGCCGCGGGCGTCGAACCCGTCGCGCCGCACGGTGGCGAGCACGCTCGCCGCCTGCTCGCCACCCATCACGGAGATGCGGGCGTTGGGCCACATCCACAGGAAGCGCGGGTCGTAGGCGCGTCCACACATGCCGTAGTTCCCGGCGCCGAACGAGCCGCCGATGACGACGGTGAGCTTCGGGACGACGCTGCACGCCACCGCCGTGACCAGCTTGGCGCCGTCGCGGGCGATGCCGCGGTTCTCGTACTCCTTGCCGACCATGAAGCCGGTGATGTTCTGCAGGAAGACCAGCGGGATCCTGCGCTGGTTGCACAGCTCGATGAAGTGCGCCCCCTTGAGGGCCGACTCGCTGAAGAGGATGCCGTTGTTGGCGACGATACCGACCTCGCGGCCCCAGATCCGGGCGAAGCCGCAGACCAGGGTCTCGCCGTACAGCTTCTTGAACTCGTGGAGCCGGCTGCCGTCCACGAGGCGCCGGATCACCTCGCGCACGTCGTATGGCGTCCGGGTGTCGGCGGGCACCACGTCGTACAGCGACTCGGGTGACTCGTGCGGCTCCTCGACCTGCCCCGCTGGTTGAAGAGGGCGCGCAGCGCCACCCCCCGCTGGTTGAGGAGGGCGCGCAGCGCCCGTCTCGAAACCATGCGGCAACGTGTCGACGATCGACCGCACGATCGCCAGTGCGTGGGCGTCGTCGTCGGCGAGATGGTCGACGACTCCGGACGTCCGCGCGTGTACGTCGCCCCCGCCGAGCTCCTCGGCGGTCACCACCTCGCCGGTCGCCGCCTTCACCAGCGGCGGGCCGCCGAGGAAGATCGTGCCCTGGTCCTTGACGATCACGGACTCGTCGCTCATCGCCGGCACGTAGGCGCCACCGGCGGTGCACGAGCCCATCACGCTGGCGATCTGGGGGATGCCCCGGGCCGACAGGTTGGCCTGGTTGAAGAAGATCCGGCCGAAGTGCTCCCGGTCGGGGAACACCTCGTCCTGCATGGGCAGGAAGGCACCGCCGGAGTCGACGAGGTAGAGGCACGGCACCCGGTTCTCCGCCGCGATCGTCTGGGCGCGCAGGTGCTTCTTGACCGTCATCGGGTAGTACGTGCCGCCCTTGACGGTCGCGTCGTTGGCGACGATCACGCACTCGCGATCGCTCACCCGGCCGATGCCGGTCACGATGCTCGCGCTCGGCACGGCGTAGTCGCCCTCGCCGTACATCCCGAAGGCCGCGAGCGCGCTCAGCTCGAGGAAGGGGCTCCCCGGGTCGAGCAGACGGTCGATCCGGTCGCGGACCAGGAGCTTCCCGCGCTCGGTGTGCCTGGCGCGGGCGGACTCGCTGCCGCCACGTCGTACGACGGCGAGGTGCGCGCGCAGCTCGGCGACCAGCTCCCGCAGCCCTGCGGGGGTCGAGCTTGTCGAGGCCATGTCCGTAGGTTAGCGATCATTAACCACCGGTGCCAGCCGTCCGGCAGACGTCGGTCTCCGAGGTCCGGACGGGGCTGTCCACAGCAGCGCTGTCGACATTGCTCTTCGAACAGGTGTTCGATAGGCTGCGATCATGTCTTCGCTCGGGCTCGACACCTGTGGTCCCGGCCTTGCCGAGCTGCCGGCCGCCGCGCTGATCGAGCTCGCCGAGCGCGGTGTCGTGCGACGCCGGGAGTCCGAGGTCGACGACGAGTTCGGTCTGCGGCACGTGATCGCCCGCGTCAACGCCGGCGACGCCGTGTGGATCGACGCCATGGTCGATCGGGTGGCCGACATCCTCGCCGACCGGCACCCCGACGCGGGTCGCGACGAGCTGCGCGCCATCGCGCTGGGCTGGCTGGCTCGCCCGGTCGAGGTGGTGCGGCTGCTCCTCGAGGCACAGGGGGGCAGTGACGAGGTGTCGCGGGCGACCGCGATGCCTTCAGACCTGCTCGCGACGCTCGCCAGGGCCGAGCCCGAGCGCTTCCGTCCGCGGGTGGACCTCCACGTGCACCTCTCCGACCTCTCCATCGCCGGGCTCGCCGCACCCGTCGCCCGGGTCGAGGGCGCCGGCCCTCTGCTCGCCGACTCCCAGCTCTTCGCCGGCTGCCGGGTCCGCGTGACGCCGGTGATCGACCTGAACGACCGCGTGGCCGTCGACTGCTTTCCCTACGCCGCCGCCGTCCCCGGCCTGGGCGGTGCCGCGGACCTCGACCATCCCACGGCGTACGACGCCGACGGTCCCCCCGGGCAGACCGGCACCCACAACTGCGGACCCCTGAGCAGGCGCCATCACCGGTGGAAGACCCATGCCGGTTACGCCAGTCGGCAGTGCGGCCGCCACCGGTACGTCTGGCGCACTCCCCTGGGCCGCCACTACCTGGTCGACCACACGGGCACCCACCGCATCGACGAACAGGCCGGTGCCCTGCTCTTCGAGTCCCCGCACGGGGCGGAGCTCTACTTCGCCGACCTCACCTACCTGCCGGGGTGACCGGGCGCTGCGCCTGCGTCCAACCGCCCACAATGCAGCGCCGACAACCAGCATCGAACGGCCCAGGTGGGACGTCGTCGAAGAAGCGGTGTTCGCTCTTCTCGACGGGACTCGGCGCGGGCTTCACACTGGTGGTTGAGGTCGGGCACGTCGGCGATCGGTCAGTACGACTCGCTTCTTCCAAGGAAGGAACATGGCTTCTGGATTTCACGGCGGCAGCCGGTCACTGCAAGACCGTTTCGACACGCGATCCCTTGCGGACCGGATCGACGGACTGCTCGTCAGCGACACCATCAGTGAGGGTGATCGTGCCTTCATCGAAGATCGGGACATGTTCTTCCTCGCGACCGCCGACGCCGAGGGGCGACCCACGTGTTCCTACAAGGGCGGCGAGCCGGGCTTCGTCCAGGTGTTGGATCCGCACACGGTGGTCTTTCCCAACTACGACGGAAACGGCATGTACCTGTCCACCGGCAACGTTCTGGTGAACCCAGACGTGGGGTTACTGTTCATCGACTTCGAGCGAGGGCACCGAATGCGGCTGGAGGGCACGGCGAGCATCGACCTCGATGACCCGTTACAAGGCCACTACCCAGAGGCCCAGTTCGTCGTCCGGGTGCGAGCGCGGGCGGTCTACCCCAACTGCCCGCGCTACATCCACCGCTACGAGCTCGTGCGGCGATCGCGGTTCGTGCCACGCAGCGACTGCCTGACGCCGGTCCCGGAGTGGAAGCGCTCCGACTGGGCGATTGATGCGCTGCCTGAGCACGACCCTGCCCGCGATCCCGGTGAACGCGACGTGCTCGGGAGATGAGATCGGCACACTCCAAAGTCGCGTCACACCGCCGCGTCGCCGTGTCTCCCCTCCCGGTGCGTAGGTGCAATGCCATGTCGACGGGCTACCCCCGCCCAGGCGTGGGAGGCGGCCAGCCGCGGTCAGGGCGCCGGCCAGAGCACGGCCGTGGGCGACGCCTGGGTGAGGCTGATGCTGCCGTGCCACCGGGCGAACGACGGGCGGGGCAGGTACTTGCTCGACAGGAAGAACGCGCGACCGAGCCGCGTGACCGTCAACGACGCCCCGTTGTCGGTGGAGCCCACCGGCACGCGGCTGACCGAGATCGACTCGATGTCGGAGGGCTTGGTCCCGACCGGCAGCTCGACCGTCGTCGCGGCCGGCCCGTTGCGGTTGATCGTCCCGAACCCGAACGGGTTGTCGTGGTCCGACGCGTAGACCGTGCTGTCGCCCGTCAGCCGCACCTCCACCCTCAGGCCGACGCCGGAGGCCGCGGTCGCCGGAACGGTGTCGTGGGTCACCGCGAGGTACAGGTAAGTGCGCTGGTCGCCGACCTCCACGGTGTTCGGGTCGGGATGCTTCTCGATCTTGTGCTCACGCAGCATCTCGCCGGCCATCACCTGGTAGGTCCAGGGGTGGACGTCCATCTCGTGCTCGCGCGGCTGGCCGGCCGGCAGGACGTCGCGCGCGGAGAGCGCGAAACGCATCGGGTCGTCGACCTTGTCGCACATGTTGTTGTTGGCGGTGCAGGTCTCGAGGAGCGGGTGCGTGCCGTCGTACCTGCCGTGGAAGTGCTTCGTCCCGTGGTCGGCGGCCTGGTACACGCCCGAACCCGGGACGCGCCGGCCCCGGGCGTTCACCTCGACCCGGTAGACCCACTCGATGTCGGTGGTGCGACCCCACTGCGCCATCAGCAGCGGCGTCGGGGTGCCGCCGTCCTCGTTGCTCCACAGCACGGAGTACTCGATGATCGAGTGCCCGGGGCGGGCGGGCACGGGAAGCACCTGGTGCCAGGCGAGGAACGGCGCGTCGGTGTGGTTGTTCTCGAAGCGGCCACCGAGACCGGCGATGTTCCGGCCGTACAGCACCGGCGCGTAGCGCGCGGCGACGTAACCGGGGCTCGTTCTCGACACCGTCTTGAAGGCGATGTGCCGGAGCCGGGCGCGACCGGCCCGGCTCTTCGACCGGTGGGCGGCATAGTGCAGGCGCAGGGTGTGGCGGCCGGCGCGCAGCGAGCCGAGCGCGAACTCGCGCCGCACCGGACCGGAGGACGTGATCACGATGTCCGTCACGTAGTGGTCGTCGACGTACGCCGACACCACGGCCGACTCGTTCCCGCGCTCCCGCCAGGAGACCCCGCGAGCGGACACGGTGGCGTCCAGGTACGCCTCGCCGGCGCGACCGCGGTGGAACCTGATCGTCGCGTCGTGGCCGCCCCGGTGCACCCGCACCGACCGGGTCGGTGCCGGGTGTCCCGCTCGATGACCGTGGGCCGGGGTGCCGGTCGCCGCCGTGAGGACGGCGGCCAGGACGGCGGCGGACGCGAGGGTGGATCGCATGGGTGCTCCCAGGTCGACGAGGTGGTGTCCTGGCATCATCGCTCGAACAGGCGCGGGTCGCCACGGTCGGCTCTCCGGCGGCTCCGACCGCGGTACGGTCGCACGGCGGCGTACCGCGTTAACGACCGCTAACCTGAGCGCGTGACCCGGCGGGACCAGATCCTCGACACCGCAGCGGAGCTCTTCGCCGCCAAGGGCTTCCACGGCGTCTCCGTCGGAGAGATCGGACGCGCGTGTGGGATCTCCGGGCCCGCCCTCTACAAGCACTTCGCCTCGAAGGACGCGGTGCTCGCGGCCATGCTCGTCGGGATCAGCGAGCGCCTGCTCGACGAGGGCCGTGCGCGCGTGGCGCGGGCCGGCGACGCGCGCGACGCGGTCGACTCGCTCGTGGTGTGGCACATCGACTTCGCGCTGCGGCACCGGTCGCTGATCGTGGTGCAGGACCGCGACTGGCAGTCGCTGCC
>JBAUWD010000115.1:0-7085 GCA_049583575.1 Nocardioides sp. | reverse complement strand
GCCTCGGCGGCCCGGCCCTGGGAGGCGACCACGGCGGCCTCGAGCTGCGACGCGGCCTGCTCGGCCGCGCCGACGCGACTCTGCATGGCCGCGGCGAACTCCTGGTGCTCGGCAGCCCGGGCGTCGGTCAGTGCTCGGTAGGACTGGGCCTGCCGGGCGCGGTCGGCAGCGGCGTCGCGCCGTGCCTGCACCAGCTCGGAGTAGGTGATCCGGACGGCCGCCGCCGCGAGTACGACGGCCAGGACGGCAGCGATCGAGACCAGGGTCAGCGATCCACTGAGGACGGCGCCCAGCGAGGCGACCGCCGCGATGACGACCAGTGCGGAAGCGGACGCCACGCGGGCGCTGCGCTGCCGACGACGAGCCTTGGGGGAAGACATGGGGTCAGGCTAGGGCTCGTCGTCCTCCGGAGGGACGCGACACGCGCGTTCGAGCAACAGCCCCGCCACGACCACGAGGACGCCCGCCAGGCCCGCCACGGCCGATCGGACGGCGCGCTGGGCGGCCAGATCGCTGCCGTTGCCGAGCCAGCTGATGGCGTAGCCGATGTAGCCACCGGCGACCAGGCAGCCGACGTAGGCGCAGGCGCGCGCCAGGACGAGGCGGTTCACGGCGTGCTCGGGTGAGAGCCGGATGCGGGCGTGCTGCACGCTCCGTCGCGTCGACCAGGCGGTGCCGCCGAGGATCGCCGCCACCAGGAAGAGGGCCAGTGGCTGGGCCCAGGACACCAGCGGGGCGGGCCGGGTGGTCTCGTCGAGGAGGCGGTGGTACAGCCAGCCCGCCACGAGCCCGACCAGGGCCCAGGCGCACAGTGTCGCGGCACTCATCGGACGGAGCCTGCCCTCGTGACGCGGGGGCTCCTCGGGTGGTTCGGTGCTCACCGGGCGATGCTCGGACGCAGGCGGCTCACGTGTCGGGCTACTGCACCTGGAGCGCGATGTCGTCGCGCTTGGTGATGCCGCTGCGGTCGGCCCTCTCGAGCAGCTCGGCCACGGTGCCGGCGTCGGGGATCACGGCGTCGGGCTCGACGTCGTACCAGGGCTGGAGGACGAACGCGCGCTCGGCGGCGCGCGGGTGGGGCAGACGCAGGTTGTCGTCCTGGCCGCGCCGGTCGCCCACCACGATCAGGTCGACGTCGAGGGTGCGCGCAGAGTTGACCCCGCTCGTGCGGTCGCGCCCGAAGGCGTCCTCGATCGCGAGGGCGCGGTCGAGGAGCCGGCTGGCGGCCAGGGTGGTGTCGAGGAGGACGACGGCGTTCAGGAAGGCCTCGGACCCGTCGGGCGCACCGACGGGATCGGTCTCGTAGACCGGGGAGACCTCGGTGACCCAGACGTCGGGGGTGTCCGCGAGCGCGTTGACGGCGCCCTGCAGGCTCGCCAGCCGCTCTCCGAGGTTGGAACCCAGCGCCACGACCGCACGCCGGATCGGGCGCATCTCACCGGTCAGGGTGTCCGCGTCGATGATGTGCGGGTTGGGCGTCTCGGTCACGGTCGCACCTCACTGGCTTCGAGATCGGTCGGTGATCGGTCGGGTGATCGTCAGCGTCACGTCGGCGAAGGACGCGTCGATCGGGGCACCGGGCTTGTGGACCGTGACCCGGGCCCATTCAACCCGGTCGTCCAAGAGACAGACGTCCGAGATGCGCTGGGCCACGGTCTCGACCAGATCGACCGGTTCGGACTCGACTGCGGCTTTCACGTGCGCCACGAGACTTCCGTAGTCCACCGTGTCGTGCAAGTCGTCGGAGGCCGCCGCGGACCTGGTGTCCAGTCCCAGGACGAGGTCGATGACGAAGACCTGGCCCTCGCGGCGCTCGTGCTCGAAGACGCCGTGGTGGGCGAAGCACTCGATGCCCGTCACGGAGAGCTCGTCCTGAGGAGCGCGCGCAGCGCGCGTCTCGAAGGGCTCGTCCTGAGGAGCGCGCGTCTCGAAGGGCTCGCGCGTCATCCCCGCCGCCAGCGCTCGAGCGTGAGCAGCGCGTCGCGGCTCGCGCGGACGTCATGCACGCGGAGCCCCCACACCCCCTGCTGGGCCAGCAGCACGGTGAGCGCGGTCGTCGCGTGCTCGCGGTCGTCGACGGGTCGAGGGTCGCCGTCGGCGTCGACGAGCAGGGACCCGAGGAACGACTTGCGGCTGGCGCCGACCAGCACCCGCAGGCCGAGCGACTTCAGCACCGGCACGCCCGCGAGAAGGGTCCAGTTGTGCTCCGGCCTCTTGGCGAAGCCCAGGCCGGGGTCGAGCACGATCCGCTCGTCGGGCACGCCGGCGGCGTGCAGCGCGTCGACGCGGTCGCACAGCTCGTCGCGGACGGCCGCGAGGACGCCGCCGGGTGCGTCGTACACCGCGAGCTCGGTCATCTTGTCGCTGTGGGCACGCCAGTGCATGCAGATGTACGTCGCGGGCGAGTCGGCCACCACGTCGAGGATCCGGGGGTCGGCGAGGCCGCCGGACACGTCGTTCACGATCGTGGCACCGGCCGCCAGCGCCTCGACCGCCACCTCGGAGCGCATGGTGTCGACCGAGACCGTCGCCCCCTCGGCGGCGAGGGCGCGGATCACGGGTACGACGCGCCCGAGCTCCTCCGCCACCAGCGGGCGGGTGGCACCGGGCCGGGTGGACTCGCCGCCGATGTCGAGGATGTCGGCTCCGTCGGCCAGGAGGTCGCGCCCGTGGGCGATGGCGGCGTCCGGCGTCGACCAGCGTCCCCCGTCGGAGAACGAGTCCGGCGTGACGTTGACGACCCCCATGAGGAGCGGGAGGTCCATGTCAGCGCCGATGGCCGCTGATCAGCGCCATCGCCTCGGAGCGGGTGGCGGCGTTGTGCATCTGGCCCCGGACCGCCGAGGTGATGGTGCGGGACCCCGCCTTGCGGACGCCGCGCATCGTCATGCAGAGATGCTCTGCCTCGATCACCACGATCACGCCGCGGGCCTCGAGGGCGGCGACCAGTGCGTCGGCGACCTGCGTCGTGAGGCGCTCCTGCACCTGGGGACGCTTGGCATAGACGTCGACGAGACGCGCGAGCTTGGACAGGCCGGTGATCTTGCCGCTCTCGGACGGGATGTAGCCCACGTGCGCCACCCCGGTGAAGGGCACGAGGTGGTGCTCGCACATCGACCAGAGCTCGATGTCGCGGACCAGGACCATCTCGTCGTGACCGATGTCGAACGTCGTGGTGAGCACGTCGTCGGGCGACTGGTGCATGCCCGAGGTGAGCTCGGCGTAGGCCCTCGCGACGCGCTCGGGAGTGCCCCGCAGCCCCTCGCGCTCGGGATCCTCGCCCATCGCCAGCAACAGCTCGCGTACGGCGGCGGCGGCCCGCTCGTGGTCGAACGGCGGCACCTCGCCCGGCAGACGCTCGGGGCAGGCGATCGGGTCGGTCATGGGGTCGTCGTCACGCGGGCGGCTCGGGGACGGCCGGCCCGGGGCCGACGGGGCCACCGTGGAGGTCCCCTCCGGAGCCGGGCGGGGTCAGGATCGCACCCGCGTCGGGCTCCGGCTTGGTGCCGTTGCTGGCCACCCGGTCACGGATCTCCTGGGGGATCTCGACCGGCGGGATGAGCGAGGGGTTGCGGTCCGGGGAGCCCGTCCAGGCGGGCCGCGCCGGGCGGCGGCGTAGGCCCGCGAAGACGTGCGCGACCTGCTCCTTGTCGAGCGTCTCCTTGTCCACCAGCTCGAGGACGAGACTGTCGAGGACGTCGCGGTTCTCCTCGAGGATGTCGTAGGCCTCCTGGTGGGCGTTCGCGAGGAGCTTCTTGGTCTCCTCGTCGATGATCGCGGCGACGTCCTCGGAGTAGTTCTTGGTGTGCCCGAAGTCGCGGCCCAGGAACGGCTCGCCGTTGCTCTCGCCGAGCTTGATCGCGCCGAGCCGGTCGGTCATGCCGTACTGGGTGACCATCGCGCGGGCCACGGCGGTGGCCTTCTCGATGTCGTTGCCGGCACCGGTGGTCGGGTCGTGGAAGACCATCTCCTCCGCCGCCCGGCCGCCCATCATGTACGCCAGCGCGTCGAGCATCTCGCTCCGGGTCTGGCTGTACTTGTCGTTGTCGGGAAGGATCATCGTGTAGCCGAGGGCCCGGCCCCGCGGCAGGATCGTGATCTTGTGCACCGGGTCGTTGCCCGGCAGTGCCGCGGCCACCAGGGCGTGGCCGCCCTCGTGGTAGGCCGTGATGAGCTTCTCCTTCTCGCTCATCAGACGCGTACGCCGCTGCGGTCCTGCGATGACCCGGTCGATCGCCTCGTCGAGGGCCTCGTTGGTGACGAGCTTCTGGTTGGAGCGCGCGGTGAGCAGGGCGGCCTCGTTGAGGACGTTCTCGAGGTCGGCGCCGGTGAAGCCCGGCGTACGGCGTGCGACCGACAGCAGGTCGACACCCGGCCCGAGCGGCTTGCCGCGGGCGTGGACCTCGAGGATCTTGTGGCGGCCCTGCAGGTCGGGAGCGTCGACCTGGATCTGCCGGTCGAAGCGGCCCGGGCGAAGCAGCGCGGGGTCGAGCACGTCGGGACGGTTGGTGGCCGCGATCAGGATGACCCCGCCGCGGACGTCGAAGCCGTCCATCTCGACGAGCAGCTGGTTGAGCGTCTGCTCGCGCTCGTCGTGACCGCCGCCCATGCCGGCGCCGCGGTGGCGCCCGACCGCGTCGATCTCGTCGATGAAGACGATCGCGGGGGCGTTCTCCTTGGCCTGCTCGAACAGGTCGCGGACCCGGCTCGCGCCCACACCGACGAACATCTCGACGAAGTCGGAGCCCGAGATGGAGTAGAAGGGCACGCCCGCCTCGCCGGCGACGGCACGCGCGAGCAGCGTCTTGCCGGTGCCGGGCGGCCCGTACAGCAGCACACCCTTGGGGATCTTCGCGCCGACGGCCTGGAACTTCGCCGGCTCCTGGAGGAACTCCTTGATCTCCCCGAGCTCCTCGACCGCCTCGTCACAGCCCGCCACGTCGCTGAACGTGGTCTTCGGCATGTCCTTGGAGATGAGCTTGGCCTTGGACTTGGCGAACTGCATCACGCCACGGCCGCCGCCTCCCTGCACCTGGTTCATCAGGAAGAGGAACAGCAGGATGATCAGGACGAACGGCAGCAGCGTCGTGACGATCGAGGCGAGCAGGCTCGGGTGGGAGATCTTGACGTCGAGCGTCTTGGTGGTGGGGTACTTGTCCACCTGCTTCTGGATGGCCTTCTCCAGGGAGTTCTGGGTGCCCTCGAGGAAGCTCGAGGTGACCTGCGAGCCCTGCGGCCGGACGCCGTCCACCAGGGTGGCCTTGATCTGGTCGTCTCCGCTGATGACGGTGATGTCCTTGAACTGGCCGGCCGCGATGTAGGCGTTCATCTGCGACGTCTTGATCTCGTCGTACCCGCCAGACGGAGCGAGGTACTGCAGCGCGAAGAGCACGCCCAGCACGGCCACGACGATCCACAGCCAGGGGCTTCTGACGAAACGCTTCACAGGACTCTTCCGACCACGTTGCTCCTGCTTCCCGGGGTCATCCGGGAAGCACTGGTTAGGGGATGAAGACGGTACACGTCATTCCCCAACGCCCATTGTCCCCTGCGCTCGACCTGACGCCTACTCCGCGCCGCCATTTCACGCCTGCGGGCGGCGCCGGGGCCCGCCGGTCGAGCGACGGCCATGGCCAGGCGGAGTCGTTTCGGCCACCATGGTCGTCGACGAACCGCACCCTCGTCGGATCCACGCGAGGAGACCCCATGACCCTCACCCGATCGCCCGCGCAGTGGTGCGCGTCGTTCCTGCTGCTCGTGACGGCCGGCGCGCACGTCCCGCTGATCGCGGCACACCTCGCGGAGGCGCCGTACGTCGGCTGGCTGTTCCTCGCGCTGAGCCTCGTGTGCCTCCTGCTCGCGACCGCGGTGCTGGTCGTCGACGACCCCGGCGTGTGGGTCGTCAGCGGCGCGGTCTGCCTCGCCGCCGTGATGGCGTACCTCGCCTCACGGACGGTCGGCCTGCCCCAGATCGGTGACGACGTGGGCGACTGGACCGAGCCGCTCGGCATCCCGGCCGTGGCGTCCGAGGTGCTGGTCGTCGTCCTGGCCGCCGCTCACGTGCACCGGATGTCGCGGCGTCGTACGGCGTGAGGCCTGCCGAGCCCTCGTTCCACAGGGACCGGGTCTCGACCCGCGGTCACGACCTCGCCCGCTCGGTCGTGCGCTCGCTCGACCTGCGCGCCCACGCCGAGCCCTCGTTCCTCGGGCTCGGCTGCGCGCTTCAGCTGTAGACGTGGGGGGCGAGGGTCGCGATGTCGCGGAGGTTGCGGTACTTCTCGCGGTAGTCGAGGCCGTAGCCGACGACGAACTCGTTGGGGATGTCCCAGCCGACGTACTTCGGCTCGACCGGCATGGTGAGCGCGTCGGGCTTGCGGAGCAGGGTCGCGATCTCGACGCTGGCGGCATTGCGGCTGCCGAGGCTGTTGACCAGCCAGCTGAGGGTGAGGCCGGTGTCGATGATCTCGTCCACGATGAGCACGTGCCGCCCGGTGATGTCGGTGTCGAGGTCCTTGAGCAGCCGCACGACGCCGCTGGACTTGGTGGCCGAGCCGTAGGAGCTGATCGCCATCCAGTCCATCTCGACGTGCCGCGGCAGCGCCCGCGCCAGGTCGGACATGACCATCACCGCACCACGCAGGATGCCGACGAGCAGCAGGTCCAGTCCCTCGTAGTCGGCCGCGATCTCGTCGGCCATCTCCTGCACCCGGGCCCGGATCTGCGCCTCGGTGAAGAGGACGTGCACGAGGTCGTGATCCGCGTGGGACGCATCCATGCGGAGAACCATAGGGGACCGGCTCAGCCGCCCTCGATGAGGAGGGCGCCCTCTCGTCGTACGGCGCGCAGGCGGCCGGGCAGGTCGACCCACTTCTGCCCGTGCCACCCGGTGACCAGGGCCTCCATCGCCAGCACGTGCTGGTGGAAGAGCTCGCCCCCCGGAGCGCCGGCGGCGAGGGCGGCGAGCCGCAGGACCCGGGTCCGGATCGCCGGCGCCAGCCTCTCGAGCGCCTCGACCGACAGCGCACCGTCGACGGTCGCGTCGGCGAGTGACCGCTCGGCATAAGCGTCCAGGAGCTCCATGTCGG
>JBAUWD010000114.1:0-14792 GCA_049583575.1 Nocardioides sp. | reverse complement strand
CGTCGGTGTCGGCGAGCGCGCGCGCCACCTCGGCACCCACGTGGTCGGGCGGGACGGCGACCACCACCAGCCCGGGCCGTTCTCCGGCGTACCGCCGCCCGGCGCCCAGCCCGGTGGCGGTCCTGAGGTGCTCGGGGCTGCGGTCGACGAGCAGGACCTCGACGTCGTGACGGCGCAGCGCCAGGCCCAGCGAGGTGCCCAGGAGGCCGGCACCCACGATCAGCACCGGTTGGGGCACGGGCTCAGGCACCGGAGGGCTCGTCGGGTACGGCGCGCACGCGAGCCAGGTCGCGCCTCAGCGCTGCGGCCCCGTGGAGGTACACGTGGGTGATGTCGGCACGCGGGAGGTCGGTCTCCACGTGAGCCATCATCCGCACCACCCGCGGCATCGAGCCCTCGATCTCGAGCTCGCGGGTGCAGATCAGGGGCACATCGGTGAACCCGAGCATGCGGGCGGCGTACGCCGGGAACTCCGAGACCAGGTCGGTGGTGGCCGTGAAGATGATCGAGATGAAGTCGTCGACCAGCCAGCCGTTGGCGTCCATCACCTGGGTCACCATCTCGGCGACCCGCTCGAGCATGTGGTCCCGGGAGTCCTGCTCGAGCTGCGTCGCACCTCGCACCGCCCTGACCGCCACGCTCCGAGGTTAGTCGGAGGGTCGTCCCACGACCCGGGCGTGTCCGGCGTACGGGAGCTGCTCCGACCGGAGAGCGCGGAACGACTACAGGCAGCGCCGGCGTGTCGCCGCGATCGTTCCGCGTCTTCCCCCGAGCGCCGGCTCACAGCCGGGCGGCGTCGAGCAGCGCGCCCAGCTCGTCGTTCGTGAGGTCGCGGATCGCGCCGGAGGCGAGACCCGTGAGCCGGACCGGGCCCACCGCGGTGCGGGTGAGCCGACGGACCGGATGGCCGACGTGCTCGAGGAGGCGCCGGACGATGCGGTTGCGACCCTCGTGGATCACCAGCTCGACGATCGAGCGGTCGCGGGCTCCATCGCCGACGAGCCGCGCCGCCGACACCGTGACCGGGCCGTCGTCGAGGACCACACCGGCCAACAGCGTCTGCAGGGTGCTCCGGTCCACCCGCCCCCCGACCTCGGCGACGTACGTCTTGTCGACCTCGTACGACGGGTGGGCCATGCGCTGGGCGAACTCGCCGTCGTTGGTGAGCAGCAGCAGGCCGGCGGTGTCGGTGTCGAGCCGCCCCACGTGGAACAGCCGCTCCGGACGGTCGGCCACGAAGTCGCTCAGCGTGGGCCGGCCCTGGGGGTCGGACATCGTGGAGACCACGCCCGTCGGCTTGTTCAGCACGAGGTAGACGTGGGGCGAGAGCGGCGGCAGCCGGCGGCCGTCCACCCGCACCACCGCGGTCAGCGGATCGATCTTGGTGCCGAGCCGGGTGACCACCTCACCGTCGACGGTGACCGCCCCCGCCAGCATCAGCTCCTCGCACTTGCGCCGCGAGGCCACGCCGGAGCGGGCGAGCAGCTTGTGCAGGCGGACCAGACCCTCGTCGTCAGGCTCGATGTCCGGAGCTGTCACTCCCCCACGCTCTCACCCGCGGCACCGGCCGCCGGTGCGCCCTGGCCGAGACCGGACCCCACCAGCTGGTCGTCGTACTCGTCCAGGTCGTCGAGGTCGGGCAGGTAGGGGGCCAGCTCGGGCAGATCGTCGAGCGAGGTGACCCCGATCCGCTCGAGGAAGTAGCTCGTGGTGCGGTACAGGTGGGCACCCGACGAGGGGTCCTGACCCGCCTCCTCGACCAGGCCGCGGGTGAGCAGGGTGCGCATCACGCCGTCGACGTTGACGCCACGGATCGCGGACACCCTGGCCCGCGAGACCGGCTGGCGGTAGGCCACGACGGCCAGGGTCTCGAGGGCCGCCTGGGTGAGCCGGGCCTGCTGGCCGTCGAGGACGAACGCCTCCACCACGGGCGCGAGCTCCTCGCGCGTGTAGTAGCGCCAGCCGCCCGCGACCTGGCGCAGCTCGAACCCACGCCCCTGCTCGTCGTACTCCGCGGCCAGGGCCGTCAGGGCCGCCGACACGGCGTCGACCGGGTGGCCCACGGCGGTCGCGAGCGTGGTCTCGTCGAGGGTCTGGTCGGCGATCATCAGCAACGCCTCCAGCGCCGGCCGCAGCTCGGCGACGGCCACCTCCAGCACGTCGTCGCTCATGAGGTCTCCTCGGTGTCGGCGGGCCCGGTGCCGGTCGGGCCGGTGCCGGTCGGGTCGGTCTCGGTCGGGTCGGTCTCGGTCGGGTCGGTCTCGGCGGCGGCGGTGTCGGGTGGAGCGCCCTCGAACTCGTCGATCCGGAAGTCGCCCGCGAAGTCGGGATCCTCCGAGCCGGTCCAGCGCACGGTGAGCTCGCCGAGCGGCGACAGCTGCTCGAAGGCGACGGCGTTCTCTCGGAAGAGCTCGAGCACAGCGAGGAAGCGTGCCACCTTGGTCAGGGTGTCGGGCGCGTCACCGCACAGCGCCCGGAACGTCAGCGTCCCCGCCCGACGCAGGCGCTCCGCCACCACCTCGGCCTGCTCGCGCACGCTGACGGCCGGCGCGTGGATGTGGTGGAGCGAGACCTCCTGCTCCGGCCTGGGCTCCAGCGCCTTCGCGGCCAGGGCGGCGAAGGCATCGAGGCCGATGCCGATCAGCACCTCCGGCAACAGGCCGGCGAAGCGCTCCTCGAGACCGACGGCGCGCGGGTGGCGGCGCGACTCGTCGGCCAGCCGCGTCTCGAGCACGCCGGCGACGAGCTTGAAGGCGCGGTACTGCATGAGCCGGGCGAAGAGCAGGTCGCGGGCCTCGAGGAGGGCCAGGTCGTCCTCGTCCTCGACGTCGCCCTGCGGCAGCAGGCGTGCGGACTTGAGGTCGAGCAGCGTCGAGGCCACGACCAGGAACGACGTCGTCTGCTCGAGGTCCCACAAGCCCTCGGCGGACGCACCGGCCCGGACATGCGCGATGAACTCGTCGGTGACGCGCGACAGCGACACCTCGGTGATGTCGAGCTTGTGCTTGGCGATCAGGCTCAGCAGCAGGTCGAAGGGGCCCTCGAAGTTGTCGAGCCGGACCTCGAAGCCGGCCTCGGCGAGCGTCTCCTGCCCGGAGTCGGCGGTGATGGTCAGGGTCACTCCTCGACGAGACGCTGCACGAGCATGCTGTCGAAGCCGCGCTCGTCCAGGTCGGCGAGCACGAGCGCCAGCGCCTCGCGCACCACGCGACCCCGGTCGACGGCCAGCCCGTGGTCACGACGCAGCGAGAGCCGGGCGCTCTCGAGGTCGAGGAGCTCGTCGGCGGTGACGTAGACGGTCATCTTCTCGTCGTGCCGGA
Source organism: Nocardioides sp. (assembly GCA_049583575.1). GTDB lineage: Bacteria > Actinomycetota > Actinomycetes > Propionibacteriales > Nocardioidaceae > Nocardioides. The sequence goes on along the minus strand of JBAUWD010000114.1, from coordinate 11,472 downwards.
CCCGGCCGCTGGGTCGGCGCGGACGAGGATCCTCGGCCGGGGGTACGGCGCGCACCCGGCGCTCGGGCATCTCCTCGAGCGCGGTGTCGGTGGGGCGGAACAGGTCGTCGGCCGCGGGCAGGTTCACACGTCGAGGCACCGCAGCGCCACCTCCTTGGCCAGCTGACGGTAGGACTCGGCACCACCGGAGGCGGAGGCGTACGACGTGATGGGCTCACCGGCCACCGTGGAGTCCGAGAACTTCACGGTGCGCCGGATCACGGTGTGGAACACCTTGCCGCCCCACGCCTGCACCAGGCGGTCCATCACCTCGCGACTGTGCAGCGTGCGGCCGTCGAACATGGTGCCGAGCACGCCCTCGATCTCGAGCCGCGGGTTGAGGCGCTCGCGCACCTTGTCGATCGTGGTCTTGAGCAGGGCCACGCCCCGGAGCGCGAAGTACTCGCACTCCAGCGGCACGATCACGCCGTCGGAGGCGGTGAGCGCGTTCACCGTGAGCAGTCCGAGCGACGGCTGGCAGTCGATGAGCACCACGTCGTACTGCTCGACCGCGGGCTCCAGGACGCGTTGCAGCGTCTGCTCGCGCGCCACCTCGTGGACGAGCTGCACCTCGGCGGCGGACAGGTCGATGTTGGACGGCAACAGGTCCATGCCGGGGACCCCGGTGGGGACCACGACGTCGTCGAGCCGGACGTCGGGGTCCATCAGGAGGTTGTAGACCGTGAGGTCGATCTCGTGGGGGTTGAGGCCCAGGCCGACCGACAGCGAGCCCTGGGGGTCGAAGTCGACGAGGAGCACCTTGCGCCCGAACTCCGCGAGCGCGGCGCCGAGGTTGATCGTGGTCGTGGTCTTGCCGACCCCGCCCTTCTGGTTGCACATCGAGATGATGCGGGCGTGGGTCGGTCCGGTCACCGGCCCCGGGTCGGCGAAGACCGGCATCGGCCGGCCGGTCGGGCCCATCGTGACCTCGTCGTCGGCGACGAGCTCCTCCGCGACCCAGGTGTCTCCGGTCTCATCCGGCATCGCGGGTCGCTCCGGCGACCGCTCGAACGGCACCGGTTGGGCCAGCCGGGCCTCCACCTCCTCGGGCACCGGTGGAGCCGGCGTCTGGACCTGCGGAGGCATCGCGGGTGCGCTGGTGTCCGGGTGGCGCCGGGTGAAGATCCCGCTCATGTGCTCTCCAGGTGTCCGAAATGTCGACTTTCCGACATGTTCCCCCACGTACGGCGCGACTGTAGGAGGCGCGCCGTACCGCCACAACACGTTCCCGGAAACCCCCAGGCGGGGTCCCGGATCTGTGCACGGGATGTGCACCGGCTCCCCGTCGAGTGCACAGGGCGGCGGCCGGCTGTGCACAAGTCTGTGCACTCGGGACCGCTGTGCGGCGACCCTCAGGACGGGCCGTAGAACGCCGGCCGCGGCTCCTGCGGCACCTCGACCCGGCCGGCGCCGTGCAGCGAGTCGACCGCCGCGAAGGCCGTCCGGTTGGCGAGGTGGCCGTCCCAGGCGGAGGGCCCCTGCGGCACTCCGGTGCGGATCGAGGACACCCAGGCGGCCACCTCGATCCGGTAGGCGTCGACGAAGCGGCGCGTGCCGTCGGAGGACACCAGGCGGCCGTCGACGCCGTCGCGCCGCACCGACACGCCGTACGGCGGCATCAGCGAGACCGTGCCCGCGGTGCCGGCGACCTCGGTGTGGACGTCGTAGCCGTACCGGGCGTTGACCGAGACCTCGACGGTCACCACGGCGCCGCCGACCGTCTCGAGCACGGCCACCTGCACGTCCTTCAGGGCGCCCTCCGCGACCCGTGGCGCGAACACGGTCACCGCCGCGATCGGGTCGTCGAGCAGCCACGGCACGCAGTCGAACTCGTGGATCATCGAGTTCACCAGGACGCCCTCGTCGGTATGGCTGGGGTGCGAGTGCGCGTTGCGGTGCAGGCAATGGGCGGCGCGCACCGTGCCGATGCCACCCCCGAGCACAGCCTCGCGCAGCTGCACGTACGCCGGGTCGAAGCGGCGCATGAACCCCAGCTGGATCAGGCGCCTCCCGCCCGCCATCTCCGTCTCGACCACGCGCCGGGACCCCTCGAGCGACGTCGCCAGCGGCTTCTCGCAGAGGGTCGGCTTGCCGGCGGCCAGGCAGGCCAGCGCGAGCTCCTCGTGCAGCGGGTCGGGTGCGGCCACCAGTACGGCGTCGACGTCGTCGGCGCCGATCAACGCCTCCGCGCTCGGAGCCGGGGTCGCTCCCACCGTGTCGGCGACCGTCCGTGCGCGCTCGGAGTCGACGTCGTGGACGCGGGTCACCACCGCTCCCTGGGCCCAGCGCGCGAGGTGCTCGACATGGGCGGCACCCATGGCGCCGGTGCCGATGACACCCACGCGGAGCGGCGCTGCCGCCGGGGTCTCGCCGGTCATGTGGCCACCCATCCCCTCTCCTCGTAGGAGCGCACCATCGCCTCCACCAACCCGGCCGCGACCACGGCGTCGTCGATGGTCGCCCCGTGCGGAGCGGCGGTGTGGATGCTCTCCACCAGCCGGCGGCACTCGATCACCTTCAGGTCGTCGAACCCCATGGCCATGCCCGCCCCCGGCTGGAAGGCCGCGAGGTCGCCGTCGCCCCCCTGCACGAACCGGGTCTCCCAGGCCGCGTCGAGAGGGTCCTGGCCGAGACACACCCGGAGCTCACCCATCCTCCGGAAGTCCCACGACAGGGCACCGTGGGTGCCGCGTACGTCGATGCCGTAGCTGCACTGCTCCCCCACCGCGATCCGCGAGGACCTGAGGGTGCCGTGGGCGCCCGACCCGAACCGCAGCAGCGCCGACGCGACGTCCTCGTTGCCCACCGGACCCCGCGGACCGTCACCCCCGCGGGAGTAGTGCGACACGGCACCCGTGGCGACCGGGCGCTCGGTGACGAACGTCGCCTGGTCGGCGACCAGCTCGACGATGTCGCCGACCTGATCTCCACCGACGTGCAGGGCCAGGTCGAAGCCGTGGCTGGCCAGGTCGCCGAGCACGCCAGTGCCCGCGTACGCCGGGTCGAAGCGCCAGGACAGGGCCCCGTCGGGATGCGCCGAGTAGTCGGCGAGCATGCGGACGTCCACCGACTCGACCCGGCCCAGCCGCCCCTCGGCCACCAGCTCACGGGCCAGCTCCACCGCCGGGGCGTTGCGGTAGTTGAAGCCCACGGCCGAGGCCACCCCGCTCGCGTGGACCGCGGCCGCGATCGCCGCTGTGTCGTCGGCGGAGCGACCCGCCGGCTTCTCGATCCAGAGGTGGCGCCCCGACTCCGCGACCGCGGTGCCCACCTCGCGGTGCACGAAGTTGGGCCCGCACACGCTCACGACGTCGACGTCGTCGCGCTCCAGCACCTCGGCCCAGTCGGCCATGACGGAGGTGAAGCCGTAGGCCTCCCGCGCCAGCCGTCGCCGGCTCTCGTCGGGATCGGCGACGGCGACGAACCGCGGTCGCAGCGGGGCGTCGGGATAGTGGTGGGACAGGCGGGCCCACGCGCGTGAGTGCACCTGCCCCATCCACCCGAAGCCGACGACCGCGACCCCGACCTGCTGCGCACCGGTCACGGACGCGGTCTCTCGGTGTCCTGGACCTCCGGGGTGCCCAGGGTTGCCGGGTTGCCCAGGGTTGCCGGGTTGCCCAGGGTCGCCGGGTTTCCCAGCGTCTCGGCGACCTCGGACTCCAAGTTCTTGGAGACATCGGAGTCGGGCAGCTCCCGGGCCAGCTCGTGGCTCAACGCCTCGAGCTCCGCGCCGCCCGCCATCAGCTGGGTCAGCTCGTCGAGCGGCATCTCCGACTTCGGGAAGTTGCCCATGCTGCGGCCACGACGGAGCAGCATGAAGCGGTCACCCACGGGATAGGCGTGGTGCGGGTTGTGGGAGATGAAGATGACGCCGAGTCCGCGGTCGCGCGCCTTGGCGACGTACTTGAGGACGACACCGGACTGGCGTACGCCGAGGGCCGCGGTGGGCTCGTCGAGGATCAGCACGCGCGCTCCGAAGTGGACCGCCCGGGCGATCGCGACGCACTGACGCTCGCCACCCGAGAGCGTGCCGATCGACTGCTCCACGTCGCGCAGGTCGATGCCCATCAGGCCGAGCTCGGCCTTGGTGACCTCCTTCATCCTGGCGATGTCGAGCCGCCGAGCCGGTCCCTTGCCCTTGGTGAGCTCGGAGCCGAGGAAGAAGTTGCGCCAGACCGGCATCAGCGGCACGACCGCGAGGTCCTGGTAGACCGTTGCGATCCCCAGGGCGAGCGCCTCACGGGGCGAGGAGAAGCGACGCTTCACGCCGTCCACCAGGAAGTCGCCGTAGGTATGGGTGTGTGCTCCCGAGAGGATCTTGATGAACGTCGACTTGCCGGCGCCGTTGTCACCGAGGACGCAGGTGACCTCCCCCGCCCTCACCGTCGTGGTGACCTGACGCAACGCGATCACGGAGCCGTAGTTCTTGCCGAGGTCCTTGACCTCGATGATCGCGGTGCCCGTCGGCGGCAGCGTCGACCCCGTTGCGGTCCCGGTGGCCGCCGCCGCCCCGGCGGTGTCCTGCTCGGCGCCCTTGCCGGCGGTCATCACACTCTCTCCGCTCGTGACTTGACGAAGTTGTTGACCATCACCGCGCCGAGCAGCATCACCCCGAGGATGGCGTAGAGCCAGTCGCTGTCCCACCCGGCGTACACGATGCCCTGGCCGACCATCCCGTAGATCAGCGCGCCGAGAGCGGCGCCGACCGCCGAGCCGTAGCCGCCGGTGAGCAGGCAGCCGCCGACCACCGCGCAGATGATGTACACGAACTCCTGACCGACACCCGTGGTCGACTGCGCGGTCGTGGTCTTGAACAGGTTGAGCATGCCTGCGATCCAGGCGCCGAAGGCGGTGGTCATGAAGAGTCCGACCTTCGTCCGGAACACGGGTACGCCGACCTGGCGAGCGCTGGTCAGCGCCCCACCCACGGCGAAGACCCAGTTGCCGGCACGTGTCCGCAGCAGGACCCACGTCGCGACGACGACCACCGCGAGCGCCCACCAGGTGGCGGCGTAGATGCGCAGGTAGCCGGTCGCCGGGATGTCGACCCAGGGCAGCCAGCCCAGGTCGATCCGGATGTAGCCGCCGAACAGCTTGTTGCCCGCCGCGTAGCCGGCCGCAGAGTCGAAGTCGGTGACCGACACCTGATGGATGATCTGCTTGACCACGGCGAGGTTGACGCCCCGGAGCACGAAGAACGTGCCCAGCGTGACGATGAAGCTCGGCAGACCGGTCTTCATCACCAAGAAGCCGTTCACGAACCCGATGCAGAGTGCCACCGCGAGTGACGTCACGACCGACAGCCACACGTTGATGTGCCAGTGGGACATCATGATGCCGGTGATCAGGCCGGTGGTGCCGGTCATGGCGCCGGCCGAGAGGTCGAACTCCCCGCCGATCATCAGCATCGCCACGACGACGGCCATGATCGCGAACGACGACGACGTGAAGATCCAGGTGCTCGCCCCGGCCGGCAGGGCGAACGCCCGGGTCGAGAACGAGAAGTAGACGAAGACGAGCACCGCCGCCACCGAGGCGCCGACCTCCGGCCGGCGGAGGAGGGCGCCGAGCCCGGCGTACCGTCCGACCCGCTCGTCTCCCAGCTCCTCGGTCTCCACCGGCGCGGCCGTGTGGGTGGTGCTCATGGATGACCTCCTGGACGTGCGATGCGGCATCCGGTGGGGCCCGGCCATGCGGCCGGACCCCACCGACGGCTCAGCGGTTGCCGGCCTGGGCGAACTTCAGGACCTGTTGGGCGTTGTCCTTGGTCACCATGGCGGGGCCGGTGTAGATCGGCTGGCCGCCGCCGACGTCGAGGCCGTCGAGGACGTTCAGGTACACGGCCGTGACACCGAGGTAGCCCTGGGCGTACGGCTGCTGGTCCACGGCGAAGGCGAGCTTGCCGTCCAGGATGTTCTGCACCACGTCGGCGTTGACGTCGAACGTGGCGACCTTGGCCGACGAGCCGGAGTTGTCGACGGCCTTCACGGCCTGCCCGGACACGTCGCCGTTGAGCGTGAGGATGCCGTCGATCGTGGGGTCTGCCTGGAGCTTCGACTCCATCGTGGCCTCCGAACCCGCCAGGTCGGTGATGTCGACCTGGAGGTTCGTCATCGTGCCGTGGAACGTCGAGGCGGCCCCTTGGCAGCGCTGCTCCAGCCCGGTGTTACCCGCCTCGTGGATCACGCACAGCACGTTCTTCAGGCCGAGCTGGTTCAGCTGGTCACCGGCCGCCTTGCCCGCCAGGGTCTCGCTCTGGCCCACGTGGGTGATGGCGCCGAACTGCTGCCACTGGTCGATCCCGGAGTTGATGGTCACCACGGGCACGCCGGCCGCGACGGCGGCCTTGATGCTCTTCTCCAGGCCGTCGGGGTTGGCCATCGAGATCACGAGACCGTCCGTGCCGGCGGCGACGGCGTTGTCGATCAGGGTCGCCTGCTTTCCCACGTCGGGATCGCTCTGGTAGTGCAGGTCGACGCCTTCGTCCTTGCCGGCCTGCTCGGCGCCGTTCTTGACAACGCTCCAGAACGAGTCGCCGGGAGCGCCGTGCGTGATCACGTCGATGCGCATCCCGGACCCCGAGCTCGTGTCGGAGCTGGCGTTGGTGTTCGGCGCACTGCTGCCGCTGGAGCCACAGCCCGCGAGCACGAGCAGGCCGGCCGCGGCACCAGCGGTGACTAGCCGTCGGATCTTCATGATGTTCTCCTCCTCGACCGCAACTCGCGGGCATCATCGGTTGGTCGACCCACGGGTCTCTGGTGACTCATCGGGCCGTCGGAAAGCTGAAGTTCGCCTGCTGGTGCTCGGCCAGGTCGACGTGCGGCCACCGGGCCGTCACGACCTTGGCCCGCGTGTAGAACGCGACGCCTTCCGGCCCGTGGATGTGATGCTCGCCGAAGAGCGAGTCCTTCCAGCCACCGAACGAGTAGTAGGCCATCGGCACCGGGATGGGGACGTTGACCCCGATCATCCCCACGTGTACGCCGCGCTGGAACCGCCGCGCTGCCTCGCCGCTCGAGGTGAACACCGCCGTGCCGTTGCCGTAGGGGTTGGCGTTGACGAGGTCGATCGCACGGTCGACGTCGTCGAGGTGGAGCACGGACAGGACGGGCCCGAAGATCTCCTCGCGGTAGACGTCCATGTCCGGCGTCACGCCGTCCACGACCGTGGGTCCCACGAAGAAGCCTCCCTGGTGACCGGCGACCTCGATCCCGCGGCCGTCGATCGGGAGCCGGGCGCCCTGCTGCTCGCCCGAGCCGATCAGCCCCACGATCCGGTCGCGGGCCTCCGGCGTGACGACCGGCCCCATGTCGCTCGCGGCGTCGCGGCCGGAGCCGACCTTCACCTGCAGGGCCCGCTCGGTGACGAGCGGCACGAGGCCCTCCCCCGCACCGCCCACGCCGACCGCCGCCGAGATCGCCATGCACCGCTCGCCGGCCGAGCCGAACGCCGCGGCGACGAGCTGGTCGGCGGCGTACTCGAGGTCTGCGTCCGGCAGGATGATCGCGTGGTTCTTGGCACCGCCCAGCGCCTGGACGCGCTTGCCGGCCTCGGTGGCCCTGCCGTGGATGTAGCGGGCGATCGGGGTCGACCCGACGAACGACACGGCGTCGACGTCCGCATGCTCCAGGAGCGCGTCGACCGCCTCCTTGTCACCCTGGACGACGTTGAAGACACCTTCGGGCAGGCCCGCCTCGGCCCACAGCTCGGCCAGGATCAACGCGGCCGACGGATCACGCTCGCTCGGCTTGAGGATGAAGGTGTTGCCGCAGGCGATGGCCACCGGGAACATCCACATGGGCACCATGGCCGGGAAGTTGAACGGCGTGATGCCCACGCACACCCCGAGCGGCTCCCGGAACGAGTAGAGGTCGACGCCCGTGGACACCTGGGCCGAGAAGTCGCCCTTGAGCAGCTGCGGGATGCCGCACGCGAACTCCACGACCTCGAGCCCGCGCTGCACCTCCCCGCGCGCGTCCGAGAGCACCTTGCCGTGCTCGTCGGTGATCGCCTCGGCGATCCGGCCGAGATGGGAGTTGACCAGCTCACGGAAGGCGAACAGCACCTTGGTGCGCTGGCTCAGCGAGGCCTGCGACCACTCGGCGAAGGCGTCGCGAGCCGCGGCCACGGCGACGTCGACGTCCTCCCTGGTCGCCAGGACCACCTCGGCCTGCTGCTCGCCCGTGGCGGGGTTCCACACGCGGCCGCGCCGGTCACCGCTGCCCGAGCTCGGCTTGCCTGCGACCCAGTGGTCGATGGTCCTCATGTCTCGTCCCTCTCCGTCGCCGGCCGCAGATGGCTGCGCTGCCGCGCCTTGTTCGTCTCGTACGTCGTGCGCGCCCGCCGCGTCGACTCCAGTGTCGCCACCTCGGCGACGGGGACATCCCACCAGGCCGGGCTGTCGGGCGCCGACACCAGTGGGTCGGTCTCGACGTGGATGACCGTCGTGCCGACGGCCGCCTGCGCCTCGGCGAACGCCCTCGCGAGGTCGTCCAGGTCGGTGACCGAGGCCACCCGCGCGCCCAGACTGGCGGCGTTGGCGGCCAGGTCGACCGGGAGCAGCTCGCCGTCGAGCCCGGTCGCGGTGCGGTAGCGGTAGCGGGTGCCGAACCTCTGGGAGCCCAGCGACTCCGACAGGGCGCCGATGGACGCGAAGCCATGGTTCTGCACGAGGACGACGACCAGCTTGACGCCCTCCTGCACGGCGGTGACGAGCTCCTGCGCCATCATCAGGTAGGAGCCGTCGCCCACCAGCACCACCACGTCGCGGTCCTCGCCGCCGTCGAGCACGGCCATCCGCACGCCCAGCCCGCCGGCGATCTCGTAGCCCATGCACGAGTAGCCGTACTCGACGTGGTAGCCCTTGCGGTCGCGGCTGCGCCACAGCTTGTGCAGGTCTCCGGGCATCGAGCCGGCGGCACACACCACGACGTCCTGCGGCCGGGTGAGCCGGTTGACGAGGCCGATCACCTCGGACTGAGCCGGCCGGGAAGCGTGACCGGGGTCGTAGGCACCCTGGACCACCGCGTCCCACTCGGCGGCGAGCCGGGTCGCCCGCTCGGTGTGCGCCGCCGGCGCCCGCCACCCGCCCAGCGCGGCGGTGAGCTGTTCGAGACCGAGCCGCGCGTCGCCCACCAGCGGAACGGCCGACAGCTTGTGGGCGTCGAACGACGCGACGTTGAGGTTGACGAACCGCACGCCGGGCTCGGCGAACAGGGTCTTCGAGGCGGTCGTGAAGTCGCTGTAGCGGGTGCCCACACCGATGACGACGTCGGCCTCCCCCGCCAGCTCGTCGGCGGCCGTCGTACCGGTCGCGCCGATGGCCCCCACCGCGTGAGGGTCGTCGTACGCCAGGCTGCCCTTGCCCGCCTGCGTCTCGGCGACGGGTATGCCGGTCGCCCGGGCGAAGGCCCGCAGCGCGTCGGAGGCCTGTGAGTAGATGACGCCCCCGCCCGCGACCACCAGCGGGCGGCGAGCCCGACGGACGACCTCGGCAGCTCGGGCGACGGCGTCCGCCGCCGGTGGCTGACGTACGACGTGCCACACCCGGCGCGCGAACAGCTCGTCGTCCCAGTCCCACGCCTCGGCCTGGACGTCCTGGGGCAGCGCCAGGGTGACGGCACCGGTCTCGGCCGGGTCGGTGAGCACGCGCATCGCCGCCAGCAGCGCCGGCGGCAGCTGCTCGGGACGGCTGATCCGGTCCCAGTAGCGGGACACCGGCTGGAGACAGTCGTTCACGCTCACATCGAACGACGTCGGGTCCTCGAGCTCCTGCAGGACGGGATTGGAGGCCCGGGTCGCGAACACGTCGCCCGGGAGCAGCAGGACGGGGATCCGGTTCACGGTGGCGAGGGCGGCACCGGTCACCAGGTTGGTCGACCCGGGCCCGACCGACGCCGTGCAGACGAAGGCGGCGAGCCGGTCGCGGTGGCGGGCATAGCCCACGGAGGCGTGGACCATGGCCTGCTCGTTGCGGGCCTGGTGGTAGCGCAGCACATGGGTGCCGGACTCGTTCGCCAGATGCTCGCGCTCGAGCAGCGCCTCGCCGATGCCCGCGACGTTGCCGTGACCGAAGATGCCCCAGCACCCGGCGAAGAACTGCGTCTGGACGCCGTCGCGCTCGACGTACTGCTGCTCGAGGAAGCGCACGATCGCCTGCGCCACCGTCAGCCGGACGGTCATCGCCCCACCTCCGCGCTGCCGAAGGGGAGCCGCGGGTCGACGGCCTGGTCGGCCCAGGTGTCGCGCACCCAGCCGTGCTCCGGGTCGTCGCAGATCAGCCAGGCCCGCTCGTCACCGGGGCCGGCCATCACGTTCAGGTAGTAGAGGTCGTACCCCGGCACGGCCATCGAGGGTCCGTGCCAACCGTAGGGGATCAGGACGACGTCGCCGCTGCGCACCTCTGCCAGCACGTCGATCTCGCGACCCGGGTGGCCGTAGACGCGCTGGTAGGCGATGCCCGCGCCACGCGGGCCGTCGGCGACCTCGTAGTAGTAGATCTCCTCGAGCTCGCTCTCGGTCGGCGTGGCCTCGTCGTGCTTGTGCGGGGGGTACGACGACCAGTTGCCGCCCGGCGTGAGCACCTCGCACGCGATCAGCGCGTCGGCCTCGAAGGCCTCCGGGGTGCAGAAGTTGTTGACCTGCCGGCTCGCCGCTCCCGCGCCGCGCAGCTCCACCGGTACGGCGCTCGCCGGCTGGTGGCGGAAGGGCAGCCGCCTCGAGCAGACGGCCGAGGGCAGCGCGAACCGCCCGCCTTCCCTGCTCGTGACCTCGATCTCGGCGTCGCGGGGCACGTACACGAAGTCGCTGGGTCCGCTGAAGACGTCGGGCCGACCGTCGACGACCAGTGTCTCGCCCTCGCAGGTGACCGAGCACGAGCCCGCCAGCGACAGCACCAGCGTCTCGGCGGGCCCGGTGCTCCAGGTCCACGACCCGCCCGGCTCGAGGTCCACGACGGCCAGCCCGCAGAACCGCCAGCCTGCCGACTCCGGCGTCACCATGAGCCCGCACCGGCCGCCGGCGGCCGCACCGGCCCTGACGTGCAGAGCTCGGCCGGTCGTCGTCGGCGTGCCCGAAGCGCTCATCACATCATCTCCACCACGGCGTCCACGGCACCGGCGACGTCGCCGTCGGGCGGGTAGAGCAGCGACCGGCCCACGGCCATGCCCCTGACCTGCGGGTGGGTCAGCGCCTTCTCCCACAGCGCGAACTGGGCCTTCTGGTCGGCGGCCACCTCGCCGCCGAGCAGGACGACCGGCAGGGTGGTCGCGGCGAGCACCGGCTCCATGTCCTCGATCACGGGGAGCTTGAGCCAGGTGTGGGCACTGGTCCAGCCCAGTCCAGCCGCCACCGTCGCCGAGCGCACGACCGCCTCGGCCGACAGGTCGTTGCGGACCCGGCCGTCGACCCGGTGGGCGACGAACGGCTCGACCA
>JBAUWD010000113.1:0-11859 GCA_049583575.1 Nocardioides sp. | reverse complement strand
CCCCGCGGTACGCCGTGATGCCGAGGACGGCGACCACCAGCGGGCGGTGCTCGGCCACGAACGCCTCGAGCCCGGCTCTCCCCTCGAGGAGCTCCGACCTGCTCAGCTCGTCCGCGCGGGCGGTGGCCCGTCGTACCAGGTTGGTGATGCCGATCCCCCGCGCCACCAGGGCCGCTCGCTGCGCGTCGGTCATCCCCGCCGACGGGTCCACCCGCTGCTCGAGGATGCCGGCCGCCAGCAGTGCAGGATAGAAGCGGTTCGCCGGATGGGCGAAGTGGGTCTGCGTCGCGGCGGTCCAGAGCCCGGGATTGATGCCGACGAAGAGCAGGCGCAGCCCCGGTCCGACCAGGTCGGGGACCTCGGCGTCGCGGAACGACTCCAGCTCCGCCCGGGTGAAGCGCGGCACGGTGCTGCCCTTCCTCGAGGAGATCCGGCCACCCTCTCATGAGGCGGAGGTGCCGCGGCGGACCGGCGGCCGGCCACGGACCGGCTGGTACCCGTCGAAGGCCGGCTCCAGGGTGCCCTCGCCTCCGGTGAGGTCGGGCAGCTGGTGCTGGAGCGCGTGGAGGCGGGCGGCGACCAGCCTCACCTCGATCCGGGTGAGGTCACCCGTCGAGGTCTGGCCGAGCAGCTCCGAGCCCCACCGGGTCACCACCCGCAGGACGGCCGCGGCGTCGTCGGTCGGCACCTCGAGCAGGACGCGGAGCGCCGGCTCGCAGACCCTCGTCCCGGCCCGCGCCAGCGCCTTCCGCACGACGAGCGGCGTGACCTGCCGGAAGTCGAACGACGTGCTGGTGGGTCCGCGCCTGGACGGCGGCCCGTCGGCGACGCTGTAGGCGCACTCGACCATGGTCACCACGCAGTCCGTCACCTGCCAGCCGTAGCGCCCACGGGCCAGCGCACGGCGGACGTGCTTCTCGATGGCGGCCGCGAAGCCGTCGGCGCTCTTGAACAGGTAGAGGGGCATGTCGTACACCGGACAGGCGTTGACGAAGACCAGACCGGAAGCCGGTCGGCCCGGTGCGATGCGCAGGCCGATGGTGGCCTGGTAGGGGTTGGCGGCCGTGTTCAGCCGGACGACGGCCTCGCCGACCCCGCGGGGTCGCTCGACGTGCAGGACGGTCGCATCGGCGAACTCGACGTCGATGCCGTGCTCCTCGGCGAGGGTCGCCCCGAGCACCTCCTGCTGGACCCGGCCGTAGAGCGACACGGTCGAGAGCCCGTCCTCGCCGGTGTGCACGCCGATCAGCGGGTCCTGGTCGGCGAGCTGGGCGAGCGCCGCCCGCAGCGCCGGTCCCTGCTCACGCCGTACGGCGGTCACCGACGCCTCCAGGGTGGGCGGCGCGAAGTGGTGTTCCTCGCCGCGGCACGGGTCGCCGAACGAGTCCCCGACGCGCACCGCGCTGAGACCGTAGAGGCGCCCGATGTGCCCGGGGCCGACGCGGTCGGTCCGGACCCACTCGCCGCGGTCGAAGACCTCGAGCCCCGACGTCTTCCCGATCCGACCGTCGGTGAGGTCGAGCCGCTGCCGGGCCCGCACCGAGCCGGTGAACATCCGGACGTAGGCCACCTTCTCGCCGGCCGCGCCACGCTCCACCTTGAACACCCGGCCGGACGGATCATCTGCCGGGTCCACGGAGGAGGGCGGCAGCAGGGTCGCGATCCCGTCCATCAGGTCGGTCACTCCCGCGCCGGTCGCCGCGGAGCCGGCGTACACCGGATGCAGCAGTCCGGCGCGGGTCTGCGCGGCGACCGCCCGACGCAGCCGCGCAGCGGTGCAGACCCGCCCCTCGACGTACGCCGCGAGCAGGTCGTCGTCGTGCTCCGCGAGCGCTTCGGTCTCACGCTCGCGGAAGGTCCCGTCGTCGGAGCGGTACGTCGCGAACGTGGCCGCGCGACTCCCCGCCCCCGCCACGGACCCCATCGGCAGCACGTCGGGGGTCAGGCGCCTCGCGATGGCCGCGACCACCGCGTCGAGGTCGGCCCCGACCCGGTCGATCTTGTTGACGAACAGCAGGGTCGGCACCCGCAGCCGCTGCAGGGCCCGCATCAGGATCCGGGTCTGCGGCTGCACGCCCTCGACGGCCGACAGCACGAGCACGGCGCCGTCGAGCACGCCGAGCACCCGCTCCACCTCGGCGATGAAGTCGGGGTGTCCCGGGGTGTCGAGGACGTTGACGGTCGTGTCGGCGAGCGGGAACGACACGACGGCGGCCTTGATGGTGATGCCGCGACGGCGCTCGGGCGCCGACGAGTCGGTCCGGGTGGTTCCGGAGTCGACGGATCCCGGCTCGTCGATGACTCCTGCGACGTGCAGGAGCCGCTCGGTCAGGGTGGTCTTACCGGCGTCGACGTGCGCCAGGATGCCGAGGTTGAGTGGACGTGCGGGCACGCGTGATCCCTTCGAGGTGGCGGAGCTGGACGGGAGCGTGCGCTGCTCGCATCAGCTGGCCTCCTCTCGGATCACGTCTCCGGCTCTCGGATCACGTCACCGGGCCCTCCGGGCGCGACCACGGTACGACGTACCGGGTCGAGCGTGCCACCGGTTTCCCCCCTCGTTGAGACGTCACAGATGGTCGCTCGAGAGGTCACAGAAGTCCTTCGTGGTGGCCGCTCGTCGGGCCGTTTGAGACTCCTCAACCGACACTCTGTGACGCCTCGACGGACCATGTGCGACCTCTCAACGATCCGCGGGCGCGACGCAGCACGGCCCCGGACCGGAGTCCGGGGCCGTGCTGGTCGTGCTGGTCGTTCAGGGTGTCGCTGGTCTCGACGGGCTCGACCGGCGACGCGGGGTCACTTGCTGATCTTGGTGACCCGGCCGGCGCCGACGGTGCGGCCACCCTCGCGGATCGCGAACCGCAGGCCCTCCTCCATGGCGATCGGCTGGATGAGCTCCACCGCCATCTCGGTGTTGTCGCCCGGCATGACCATCTCGGTGCCCTCGGGGAGGGTCACGACGCCGGTCACGTCGGTGGTACGGAAGTAGAACTGCGGGCGGTAGTTGTTGAAGAACGGCGTGTGACGGCCGCCCTCCTCCTTCGACAGGATGTAGACGTTCGCGTCGAAGTTGGTGTGCGGGGTGGTGGTGCCCGGCTTGATCACGACCATGCCGCGCTCGACGTCCTCGCGCTTGGTGCCGCGGAGGAGCAGCCCGACGTTCTCGCCGGCCTGGCCCTCGTCGAGCAGCTTGCGGAACATCTCGACACCCGTGACCGTGGTCTTCTGCGACTTCTCACGGATGCCGATGATCTCGACCTCCTCGTTCACCTTCACGATGCCGCGCTCGATGCGGCCGGTGATGACGGTGCCGCGACCGGTGATCGTGAAGACGTCCTCGACGGGCATGAGGAACGGCTTCTCGGTGTCGCGCTCGGGGGTCGGGATGGCCGTGTCGACGGCGTCCATGAGCTCGAGGATGGTGGCTCCCCACTTCTCGTCGCCGTTCAGCGCCGGGAAGGCGGCGACCTTGACCACGGGGATGTCGTCGCCGGGGAACTCGTACTCGGAGAGGAGCTCGCGCACCTCCATCTCGACGAGCTCGATGAGCTCCTCGTCGTCGACCATGTCGCACTTGTTCAGGGCGACGACGATCGCGGGCACGCCGACCTGGCGGGCGAGCAGCACGTGCTCACGCGTCTGGGGCATCGGGCCGTCGGTGGCGGCGACCACGAGGATCGCGCCGTCCATCTGCGCCGCACCGGTGATCATGTTCTTGATGTAGTCGGCGTGACCGGGGCAGTCGACGTGCGCGTAGTGCCGCGCCTCCGTCTGGTACTCGACGTGGGCGATCGAGATGGTGATACCGCGCTGCCGCTCCTCGGGTGCCTTGTCGATCTCGTCGAAGGCGTAGAACGGGTTGAGGTCGGGGTACTTGTCGTGCAGGACCTTCGTGATCGCCGCGGTCAAGGTCGTCTTGCCGTGGTCGATGTGACCGATCGTGCCGATGTTGACGTGCGGCTTGGTCCGCTCGAACTTCGCCTTAGCCACTGTGGGCTCCTCCTGTTGTTGTCACTTGACTCGTTGATTCTGCTGCAATGCCGACGTCCGGCCAAATGCCCTCCGCGCTCGGGGCGGAGGCACCTGCGGGCGACTACTCGCCGCGCACCTTCTTGACGATCTCGTCGGCGATGCCCGAAGGGACCTCGGCGTACGAGTCGAACTCCATCGAGTACGACGCCTGGCCCGAGGTCTTGGACCTCAGGTCGCCGACGTACCCGAACATCTCGGACAGGGGCACGAGGGCGTTGATGACCATGTCACCGTGACGCTCCTCCTGCGACTGGATCTGTCCGCGACGGCTGTTGATGTCGCCGATGACCGTGCCCAGGAAGGTCTCCGGGGTGATCACCTCGACGGCGAACATCGGCTCGAGCAGCACGGGCTTCGCCATCCGTGCCGCCTCCTTGAACGCCTGGTTGCCGGCGATCTTGAAGGCCAGCTCGGAGGAGTCGACGTCGTGGTAGGCGCCGTCCTCGAGCGTGAACTTCACGTCGACCATCGGGTAGCCGGCGAGCACGCCGAACTCCATGGCGTCCTGTCCGCCCTGGTCGACCGACGGGATGTACTCGCGCGGGATGCGGCCGCCGGAGACGTTGTTCACGAACTCGTAGCCGGCACCCTGCCCGGTCTCGGGGTCGACGTTGGGGCCCAGCGTGATGACGACCTTCGCGAACTGACCGGAGCCGCCCGTCTGCTTCTTGTGGGTGTAGCTGTGGTTGACGACCTCCTTGCGGAGCGTCTCGCGGTACGCCACCTGGGGCTTGCCGACGGTCGCCTCGACGTTGAACTCGCGCTTCATCCGGTCGACCAGGATCTCGAGGTGGAGCTCGCCCATGCCGGCGATGATCGTCTGGCCGGTCTCCTCGTCGGTCTTGACCGTGAAGGTGGGGTCCTCGTCGGAGAGCCGCTGGATGGCGGTGCCGAGCTTCTCCTGGTCGCTCTTGGTCTTGGGCTCGATCGCGACCTCGATCACGGGGTTCGGGAACGACATCGACTCGAGCACCACCGGGTGCTGCAGGTCGCACAGGGTGTGACCGGTCTTGGTGTCCTTCAGACCCATCACCGCCACGATCTGGCCGGCACCGACCGACGCGATCTCCTGACGCTTGTTGGCGTGCATCTGGTAGACCTTGCCGATCCGCTCCTTCTTCCCCGTGACGGAGTTCAGGACGGTCGCGCCGGCCTCCAGCTTGCCGGAGTAGACGCGTACGTAGATCAGCTTGCCGAGGTGCGGGTCGGAGGCGATCTTGTAGGCCAGGCCGGAGAACGGCTGGTCGTCGGCGGGCATCCGCTCGATCTTCTCGTCCTCGTCGTTGACCTTGTGGCCCACGATCGCGTTGATGTCGAGCGGGCTCGGGAGGTACTTGACCACGGCGTCGAGCAGGGGCTGCACGCCCTTGTTCTTGAACGCCGTGCCGCACAGCACCGGGTTGACCTTGTCGGCCAGGGTGGCGCGACGGATCGCAGCCTCGAGCTCGGCGACGGAGAGGTCCTCGCCCTCGAGGTACTTCTCCATCACGTCGTCGTCGGCCTCGGCGAGCGTCTCGAGGAACTTCTCGCGGTACTCCTCGGCCTGGGCGCGCATCGACTCCGGGATGTCCTCGACCTCGTAGTCCTCACCCATCGTGGTCTCGCCGCGCCAGGTCAGGGCACGCATGCCGACCAGGTCGACGACACCGAGGAAGTCGGACTCCGCGCCGATCGGGAGCTGCAGGACCAGCGGGGTGGAGTTCAGGCGCTCGACCATCATGTCGACGCAGCGGAAGAAGTCCGCACCCGTGCGGTCCAGCTTGTTGACGAAGCACATCCGCGGCACGGCGTACTTGTTCGCCTGACGCCAGACGGTCATGGTCTGGGGCTCGACACCGGCCACGCCGTCGAAGACGGCCACCGCGCCGTCGAGGACGCGCAGCGAGCGCTCGACCTCGGCGGTGAAGTCGACGTGCCCGGGAGTGTCGATGATGTTGATCTGGTGGTCCTTCCACCAGCAGGTCGTCGCGGCGGAGGTGATCGTGATGCCGCGCTCCTGCTCCTGCTCCATCCAGTCCATCGTGGCGGCGCCCTCGTGGACCTCACCGATCTTGTAGGTGATGCCCGTGTAGAAGAGGATGCGCTCGGTGGTGGTGGTCTTGCCGGCGTCGATGTGCGCCATGATGCCGATGTTGCGGACCTTCTTCAGGTCCGTGGTGATGTCGACAGCCACTGTCGGTTCGTTTCCTTAGGTCAAAGGGGCCGCCGGGGCTTCGTCGTACGTACGTGACTCACGGGTACGACGGGGGCTCACCAGCGGTAGTGGGCGAAGGCCTTGTTGGACTCGGCCATCTTGTGGGTGTCCTCGCGCTTCTTCACGGCGGCACCGAGGCCGTTGGAGGCGTCGAGGATCTCGTTCATCAGGCGCTCGGACATCGTCTTCTCCCGACGGTCCGCGGCGTACCCGACCAACCAGCGCAACGCCAACGTGGTGCCGCGTGTTCCCTTGACCTCGATCGGCACCTGGTACGTCGCGCCCCCGACGCGGCGGGACTTCACCTCGATGGCCGGCTTGACGTTGTCCATGGCGCGCTTGAGCGTGACCACGGGGTCGGTGCCGGTCTTCTCGCGGCAGCCTTCGAGCGCGGTGTAGACGATGCGCTGGGCGACCTGCTTCTTGCCGTCCTTGAGCACCTTGGAGACCAGCTGGGTCACCAGCTGCGACCCGAACACGGGGTCGACGTCGAGCGGCCGCTTGGGCGCGGGACCCTTGCGTGGCATGTCAGCTCTTCTCCTTCTTCGCGCCGTACCGGCTGCGAGCCTGCCTGCGGTTCTTGACGCCCTGGGTGTCGAGCGTGCCGCGGATGATCTTGTAGCGGACGCCGGGGAGGTCCTTCACCCGGCCGCCGCGGACGAGCACGATGGAGTGCTCCTGGAGGTTGTGACCGACGCCCGGGATGTACGCCGTGACCTCGACGCCGCTGGACAGGCGCACGCGGGCGACCTTGCGCAGGGCGGAGTTCGGCTTCTTCGGCGTGGTGGTGTAGACGCGGGTACAGACGCCCCGACGCTGCGGGCTCCCCTTGAGAGCCGGCGTCTTGGACTTCGACGGCTTGTCCTGGCGGCCCTTGCGGACCAGCTGCTGGATGGTGGGCACTCGGTGGTTCCCCTTCTGTTCCTACGTCAGTACCCGGCGCTCTGCCGGGCACGAGGTGATGCCGTGGATCGGTGTGCCTTGAGGTGTCGCGCGGCCCGGTACGCCGTGAGGCGGGTCTCTGGGCACGCTCAACGGTCTGGACGTGCCAGACACGGTTCTCAAGGTTACTCGGGTCGAACTCCCACACCAAAACGAGATGCGCGGCTCAGGCGGCCTGCGCCGTCAGGCTCTCGGGCCGACCGTCCGCCTCGGCCCGCTCGCGGGCCGGCCGGGCGAACACGGCCACCGCGAGCACGACCCCGAGGATGGTCAGCAGCCCGCCGCCGAGCAGGGTCCAGCGCGCGCCGTACTGCTCGCCGATCCAGCCGATGAACGGCGAGCCGACCGGCGTGCCACCCATCACGATGGTCATGTAGAGCGCCATCACCCGTCCCCGCAGGGCCGGGTCGGACTCCAGCTGCATGGTGGCGTTCGCGGAGTTGAGCATGGTCAGGGTGCAGACCCCGATCAGCGGGCACATCAGCGCGAACGCGACGTACGACGGCATCACGCCCGCCACGATCTCGGCCAGGCCGAACCCGACCGCGGAGGCCACGAGCAGTCTGAGGCGGATGCGCACCCGCCGTGCGGAGAGCAGCGCACCGGCGAGCGAGCCGACCGCCATCGCCGAGCCGAGGATGCCGAACTCGCCGGCGCCCTTGCCGAAGACCTGCGTCGCCATCAGCGCGGAGGTGATCTGGAAGTTCATGCCGAAGGTGCCGGCGAAGAACACGATCACCAGGATCATCATCATCTTGGGCTGGCTGCGGACGTAGCGCACGCCCTCGAGCAGCATCCCGGGCGAGCGCCGGGCCGGCTTGGGCGAGTGCAGCAGCGCCGGGTCCATGTGCTCGAGCTGCCAGATGACCGCGCCGTACGACAGCGCGTTGACCAGGATCACCCAGCCGGTGGCCCAGGCGCCGCCACCGAGCGCGCCGATCATCAGGCCGGCCAGGGCGGGGCCGATGATCCGGGCCGTGTTGAAGGTCGCGGAGTTCAGGCCGACCGCGTTGGTGAGCTCGTCGGGGCCGACCATCTCGGAGACGAACGACTGGCGGGCGGGGGCGTCGAAGGCCGAGCCGATGCCGAACAGGAACGCGATCAGGTAGACCTGCCACACCTGGGCCAGGTGGGCGACGGCGAGGAGGCCGAGCGCCAGCGACGCGAGGGCCATGGTCAGCTGCGTGACCTGGAGCAGCCGGCGCTTCGCGAAGCGGTCGGCGACGACTCCGGCGTACGGCGACAGCAGGAGGACGGGCAGGAACTGGAGGCCGGTGGTGACGCCGAGGGCGGTGCCGCTGCCGTCGGTGAGGCGGAGCACCAGCCAGTCCTGCGCGACGCGCTGCATCCAGGTGCCGGTGTTGGACACCAGGCTGCCGAGTGCGTAGCGCCGGTAGTTGGGGTTGTGCAGTGCGCGGAAGGTGGGGCTCAAGATCTGCTTTCAGTCGGAGTTGGCGAGGCGTTCGAGGATCGGCGCGGCTCGGCGGAGCGTGTCGCGCTCGTCGGTGGTGAGGTCGCGGAGACGCCGTGCGAGCCAGGCGTCGCGCCGGGCGCGGTCGGCGAGGAGCGTCGTACGGCCGGGCTCGGAGAGGCTGACCACGACCTGGCGGCCGTCGGTGTCGTGGGCACGGCGTGAGACGTAGCCGCCCTTCACCAGCGCGTTGACGGTGCGGGTCATGCTGGGCGGCTGCACGCGCTCGTGGGCGGCGAGCTCGCCCACGGTGAGGTCGCCGTTCCGGTACAGGCAGCCGAGCACGGCCATCGCGCCCATGCTCAGGACGTTGTCCGGGTGGCGCTCACGGGTCAGACGTCGCCGGAGCCGCATGACGCTGAGCCGGAGCTCGCTCGCGAGTCCGGCATCGCTTCGGGCGGCCATCTGGACGGTGGGCATGTCGTTAGCATAACTCATTACCCATGCTAACCATTCCGGCTTCCCGTCACCCGTCGTCGCCGAGTTGTCACAAGACGACTCGGCGGGATTTCGACGCCTGTTTGCGACGACTCGGCGGGATTTCGACGCCTGTTTGCGCCGACTCGGCGATCAGGTGAAGAGCGCGGTGATCGGGTGGATGGCGAAGTAGATGACGAACAGCGCGCCGACGACCCAGAGGAGGGGGTGGACGCGGTCGGCCTTCCCGCGGGCGATCTTGATCACGACGAAGGCCACGAAGCCGGCCCCGATGCCCACGGTGATCGAGTAGGTGAACGGCATCAGGATGATGGTCAGGAACGCCGGGATGGCGATCTCCACGTCGTCCCACGAGATGCCCTTGACCTGCTGCATCATCAAGAAGCCGACGAGCACCAGCGCGGGCACGGCCGCCTCCGACGGGATCACCTTGACCAGCGGCGCGAACACCATCGAGCCCAGGAACAGCAGCCCGGTCACGATCGACGCCAGACCGGTGCGCGCGCCCTCGCCGACGCCCGAGGCGCTCTCGATGTACGACGTGTTGGACGAGACCCCGGCCGCGCCACCGGCGATCGCGGCGACCGAGTCGACGACCAGGATCTGCTTGGTGTTCGGCGGGGTGCCCTCATGGTCGAGGAGCCCGGCCTCGGCGCCGATGGCGGTCATCGTGCCCATCGTGTCGAAGAAGTCGGCCAGCATCAGCGTGAAGACCAGCAGCACGGCCGACACCACGCCGACCTCCTGGAACGACCCGGCGATGCTGAAGTGCCCGAGCGTGGAGAAGTGCGGCGTGTCGAAGGCCGACGACGGCCACGACGGCACGTTCAGCCCCCAGCCCTTCGCGTTGTAGCCACCGCCGGCCGGGAACATCGGCCCGATGTCGCCGATCCCCTCCACGACCATGGCCAGGATCGTGGTGGCGATGATCGAGAGCAGGATGGCTCCGCGCACCCGGCGTACCCACAGCGTGACCACGAGCGCGAGCCCGAGCAGGAACACCAGCACCGGCCAGCCCGCCAGGAAGCCGTCGGGTCCGACCCCGACCGGCACCGTGGTCTGGGCGGCGTCGGGGACCCGACGCACGAAGCCCGCGTCCACGAAGCCGATGAAGGCGATGAACAGGCCGATGCCGACCGAGATGGCCACCTTGAGCTGCGACGGTACGGCGTGGAAGACCGCCTTCCGGAAGCCCGTGAGCACGAGGACGAGGATCACCACGCCCTCGATCACGATCAGCCCCATCGCGTCGGCCCAGCTCATCTGTCGCGCGATCGAGACCGCGACGAACGCGTTGAGACCGAGCCCGGTGGCCAGGGCGAGCGGGTAGTTGGCGACCGCCCCCATCAGGATCGACATCACGCCGGCGACCAGCGCCGTACCGGCCGCGATCGCCGGCAGGTTGGAGCCGTCACCGGTGCCGCCGCCGAGGTAGTGGCCGGACTTGTCGGGCGTGAAGCCCAAGATGATCGGGTTCAGCACGACGATGTAGGCCATCGTGAAGAAGGTGACGACGCCGCCGCGCAGCTCGCGCTCGACGGTCGAGCCGCGCTCGCTGATCTTGAACCAGCGGTCGAGCCCGCCGGCGGTACGACGAGGGTCGCTGCGCCGTGGCGTGGGGCCGGTCTTGGAGCGGTCGGGGGCCTTGGTCCTGGCGGGGCGGGCGCCCTCCGGCTGATCGGTCACGGGCGGCAGCATGCCAGAGCCTCCGGCGCACCGGAAGCGTCACTAGAGTGAGCCGCATGGAGCTGCGCGACGACCAGCCGATGACCCACGAGATCGGCAACCGCACCTACCTCGTCGCCGACGTGGAGCCCCTCGACGTGGACGGCGTCCGCACCGTCCAGGTCGGCGTCGCGCTGTGGATCATCGCCTTCATCGGGATGCTGCCGTTCTACGGACGGCTCCGCGACAGCGGCCACGGCTGGATGATCTGGACCTGTGCCGCCGGCTGCGGCCTGGGGCTGCTCGGCCTGGAGTACTGCCGCCGGCGCCGGCGCGCCCGCGCACTGCGCGACGAGCAGGCCTAGGTCTGCGACGCGGCGGCCCGTCGGGTCAGAACGGCTCGAGCTCGTCCTTGAGCGTGTCGACCACCGGGTCGGGCAGCGGCACCGGCTCGTGGCGCTTGGCCAGCCGGACCTCGGAGTGCGCCCCGCACCCGTGCGAGAACGCGACGACCCGACCGTCGTCGTTGGCGTCGCCGTTGGCGCACACGCCGAACGTCTCCGCGAGCGACCCGGAGAGCCGGAGCAGGAAGCCGCAGGTGGAGCAGAGGTCGGGTGCCGACTGCGCGAGCGGCGCGTCCGGCCCGCTGTCGCCGTCGTACCAGCGCTGGGCGGCCAGCTCGTGACCCTCGGGTGAGAGGGTGCGGATCCGGCCGAGGCCGAGGTCCTTCGCGACCGTGCGGATCTGCGTCTTGGCGTCGGCGTCGAGCGGGTCGTCGCCGAAGGAGTACGTCGGCACCAGGCGCGGGTCGTCGTCGGCCACGGGCAGCAGGTCGCCGGGTGAGAGGTCCCCGGGCTTGATCCGCTCGCGGTAGGGCACCCATTCGGGCGCGACGATCGCCTCGGCGCCCGGGATCAGCACGATCTCGTCGACCGTGACGGCCTTCTGGCGCGACGCCCGCGCGACCGTCACCGACCACCGCCAGCCCACGTAGCCGGGCGTGCGGCACTCGAAGAGGTGGGTCACGAGGCGCTCGCCCTCGGGCACGGCTTCGAGGTGGTCGCCGACCTCGGACGCCGCGACCTCGGCCACCAGCGCCTCGCGGGCGGTGTCGACC
>JBAUWD010000112.1:0-2089 GCA_049583575.1 Nocardioides sp. | reverse complement strand
AGCTCGCGCCGCCCGTAGCCGCCGACGGCGACGAGGGCGCACCCGCTCTCGGGTGCGCCCACGTCGGCGTAGGCGCTCGCGCAGAGCGCGTCGGCCTCGTCGGTGCGCTGGTTCCTGTCCACGGCGTACCCCGCCGGCCGGTTGACCGGCGGGGCCTCCACGTCGTGCTTCAGATGGCCGCTGAGTCGCGGTCGCCCGTACGCACCCGGACCACGGTCTCGACCGGGCTGACCCAGACCTTGCCGTCCCCGATGCGTCCGGTCTGGGCGGTCTTCGCGACGATGCCGACGATGTCCTCGGCGTCCCCGTCGTCGGCCACGATCTCGATCCGGATCTTGGGCACGAGCGCGATGTCGTACTCCGCACCGCGGTACACCTCGGTGTGCCCCTTCTGCCGGCCGTAGCCGCTGACCTCCGACACCGTCATCCCCGTGACGCCGAAGGTCTCCAGCGCCTCGCGGACCTCTTCCCACTTGTGCGGCTTGATCACCGCGGTGATGAGCTTCATGCCATGGCTCCTTCCGTGGCTGCGGACTTGGCCTGCGTGGCGGCGGCGACACCCGTGCCGCCGAGGACACCGCCGGAGCGGCCGTCGAGGTCGTACGCCGACTCGCCGTGCTCGGCGAAGTCGATGCCGTCGATCTCCTCCTCCTCGGTGACCCGCCAGCCGATCGTGTACTTGATGACGAGGCCGATCACCCCGGTCAGCACGCCGGTCCAGACGATCGTGAAGAGCACTCCCAGGACCTGGTGGCCCAGCAGCGTCGCGTTGCCGCCGTAGAAGAGCCCGTTCATGCTGCCGAACAGACCGTCGACGCCCTGGGGCGACGTGTTCGTGCCGACGAAGCCGATGAGGACGCAGCCCAGGACGCCACCGACCAGGTGGACGCCGACCACGTCGAGGGAGTCGTCGAGACCGAACTTGAACTTCAGGCCGACGGCGTAGGCGCAGCCCATGCCGGCGACGACACCGACGATCAGGGCGCCGACGATGGTGACGGCACCACAGGCGGGGGTGATCGCGACCAGACCGGCCACGACACCGGAGGCGGCACCCAGGGAGGTGGCCTTGCCGTGCAGGATCCGCTCCATCAGCAGCCACCCGAGCATCGCCGCCATCGTGGCGAGCGTGGTGTTCATGAACGTCGCGCCGGTCTCGCTGTAGAACTGCGCGGAGAACTTCGCGGGGCTGCTCAGCGCGTCGCTGGTGAAGACGATCGAGCCCACGTTGAAGCCGTACCAGCCGAACCACAGCATGCCCGCGCCGATCATCGTGAGCGTGAGGTTGTGCGGCTTCATCGGGTCCCGCATGAAGCCCACGCGCCGGCCGATGATCAGGGCGAGCACGCCGCCGGCGATACCGGCGTTGATGTGCACGACCGTGCCGCCGGCGTAGTCGAGATTCGCGAAGTGCGAGTAGAACCAGCCGCCTCCCCACACGTTGTGGGCGATCGGGAAGTAGCAGAGCGTGACCCAGATCGGCAGGAAGACGATCCACGACGAGAGCTTCACCCGGTCGGCGATCGCCCCCGAGATGAGCGCGGCCGTGATCACCGCGAACGTGAGCTGGAACAGCACGTAGATGTAGTTGCCGGTCGAGACGTGGGCGAGTCCGAACATGTGGAACGGGCTGGCGATCAGCTTGCCGTTCCCGTTGCCGGCCCCGTCGCCGCCCCAGCCCTCCGACCAGCCCCAGAGCACGAAGACGATGCCGACGACCGCCAGCGAGACGTAGGACATCATCATCATGTTGAGCACGGACTTGGACCGGGTCATGCCGCCGTAGAACAGGGCGAGCGCCGGCGTCGTCATCATGAGGACGAAGGCCGTCGCCACGATCATCCAGGCGTAGTAGCCGTCCATGGAACCTCCACACTTGTGCGATGGGCGCCCGTGCCTGGACTCCGTCGTCCCCGCTCGGCCGCCCCGATGGGTCAACCCTCGACGTCGCACGTTTCGTCGTACGACGTCGCGTGTTGCCGTCGTGCAACGTTCCGGCGTCTCCGTGTTACGGCTCTGTGAACTCCCACAGCGGCGCGACCGCGTCGGCGAAGGCGGCGGCCATCGCCTCGACCGGCCGGTCCCGGGC
>JBAUWD010000111.1:0-10468 GCA_049583575.1 Nocardioides sp. | reverse complement strand
CCCGTACGTCGTACCCGGCCCGGCGGAGCCGGTCGGCCGCGGTGATCCCGGCCATGCCGGCCCCCACCACGACGACCGGATCGCCCCTTCGGCTGCTCGGACCCGGTGCCCGCAGCCGGGTCAGCGTCCCCGCGCCCAGCGCGGCGACCACCGTGCGCCGTGAGGCCGTCGCGGGTGCCTGCGCCATCCGGTCAGTATCCCCGCGACCGGGGGCGAGAGCTCACCCCGAAGGAGTCTTGCCGCTTCCGCAATGCCGTGTTGGACTCCGAGTGGGCGTGGAGGTTCCGCGTCCAGGGGGGAGTAGTCATGCATGTCCTCGGACGATCGTCGACGACGATCTGCGCCGCCGCAGGGCTGGCACTGGGGGTGTCCCTGGTGACCACCGGCCCGGCCCAGGCGCACGGCCACGCGCGGCACCATCACTACCGTCATCACCACGCGATCTACGTCGCGCCCGACGGCGGTGGGTCCAGCGCGGAGCCGGCGAAGAAGGGAAGGCGTTGGGGTTCGTGCCGGCACGCGGCGTTCTCCGACATCCAGGCAGCCGTCGAGGCGGCGCCGTCCGGTGGCACCGTGATCGTGTGCCGCGGCAGGTACGCGCAGAGCGTGACGGTCGACAAGCCGCTCACGCTCGCGGGACGTCACGGGGCGGTGATCGACGCGACCGGTGAGGGCTGGGGCGTCGGCGTCACGGCGTCGTGGACGACGATCCGCGGTCTCACCGTGGTCAACGCGTCCGGCGACGACCCCAACCTGCCCTACGACGGGATCATCACCGCCGGCTTCACCGAGACGGGCCCGACGCCGGCCGACCACGTCACCATCGAGCACAACGTCGTGCGCGGCAACCAGGGCTCGGGGATCGACCTGAACAGCACCTCGCACTCCCTGGCACGCTTCAACGTCGCGGTGGAGAACGGCGTCGGGATCAACGTCTCGGACGACCTGGGCGCGCCCGCCGTGGGCAACCGCGTGTCCTTCAACGTCACCGACCGCAACTTCGGTGGCTGCGGGATCGCCCTCGCCGACCACACCGGCGCGGGTGTCGTCCGGACCATCGTCTGGGGGAACATCTCCGACGACAACGGGCTGAGCACGCCCACGGCTCCCGACGCCTCGGCCGGCAGCGGTGTGATCCTGGCCAGCCCGATCCCGGGCGGCATCGTCAGGAACAACCTGATCTCGCACAACGAGTTCCACGGCAACGGCCACGGCGGGGTCGTCGTCCACTCGCATGTGCCCAGCACACCGGGCGTGCCCGACAGCGACTTCAGCGGGAACCGGGTGCTGCGCAACGTGATCGGGACGAACAACCTGCGCACCGACACCTCCGACCCGGAGACGACCGGCATCTACCTCGGCAGTGCCACGCCGATGTCGATCAGGATCTGGGGGAACAGGATCCACGACAACACCTACGGGATCTTCACCGCAGGCGACGTCACCGTGAGCGGGCACAACCGGTTCATCCGAGTCGCCACCCACCAGACGGGGGTGCCGACCTACTGATCGGGGACTGAGCCCCGAGCAGGCCGGGTTCCGGGCCCGTGGGCGTCCCGACGCCCACGGGCCCGGCAACGGCGGGTGCGTGCCACGAGTCGGTCGCGTCAGACGTCCTGCGGCGTGAGGAACGCCGCTGTCGCCAAGGAAGCGAGGGGCCATGCCAGCAGGACGGGGACGGCGGCCCAGATGGGCAGCAGGTCGTGGTGGGGCGTCGGCGAGACGAGTTGGTAGGCGGCGGCCAGGAGCCCGTAACGGCCGATGGCCGCGCCCCATGACCAGGGCACCGCGAGCAGCGCCAGGGGAAGGAAGACCGCTGCTGGGAACGTGATGACCGCGGCGACGGTGTGGCGCACCACGGCCCCGATGCCGACAGCGAAGATCGCCGACGCGGCCATCGACACTCCTGCCATGGTCACCGAGCGCACGACACCGGGCGCGGCCAGGGAGATCGCGGAATGATGGATGCCGTACAGGAGCTCGGTCAGGCCGAACGCGCACCACGCCAGCACCGTCATCACGACCACGACCAGTGCCCCGACGACCGCGGCCTTCGCTGCGAGGACCCGGAGGCGCCGGGGGACGGCGGTGAACGTGGTGCGGATCTGACCGCTGCTGTACTCGTTGGTGACGGCGAGCGCACCGAGGACACCGACGCCGAGGACCGGGTACTCGCCCCAGGCGGCGAACGTCCCCGTGACCGGGTCGAAGGGCGCGTCCGGGGAGCTCACGGACGCGGCGGCGAGGATCAGACTGCCGCCGAGGGCAGTGACCACGACCACGAGGAGCGTCCACAGCGTCGAGGGCAGGCTGCGCAGCTTCGTCCACTCTGCGATGAGCACCGGGATCACGGCCGGCTCCCGAACTGCACGCTCTCCCGGGTGAGCGCCAGGTAGGCGTCCTCGAGGGTCGCGGTGCGGGTCCGAAGCTCGTGCAGGACGATCCCGGCTTGCGCCGCGATCTCGCCGACCGCCTCCGGAGCGAGACCCTCGACCACCAGATGTTCGGGGCCGGGGGTCACCGTCGCCCCGTGGGTGCGAAGCAGTCCGGTGAGCAGGTCGGGTGACGGCGTTCGTACGACGAGGTCGGCGTGTGTATGGCCGGCGATGAAGTCGGGCAGCGAAGCGTCCGCCAGGAGCCTGCCGCGTCCGATCACGATCAGGTGCCCGGCGGTGAGCGACATCTCGGCCATCAGATGGCTGGAGACCAGCACGGTGCGGCCTTCGCGCGCCAGCTGCTTGAGAAGGTCGCGCAGCCACTCGATGCCTTCGGGGTCGAGGCCGTTGGTGGGCTCGTCGAAGATCAGCACCGGCGCGTCCCCCAGCAGAGCCTGGGCGATACCGAGGCGCTGCTTCATGCCCAACGAATAGGTCCTCACCCGCCTGTCGGCGACGGACTCCAACCCGACCACCGTGAGCAGGTGGTCGACGCGGCTCTTGGCGATCATGTTGGTCTGCGCGACCCAGGTCAGGTGAGCTCGGGCCGTGCGCGCCGGGTGGACGGCGTCGGCGTCCAGGAGTGCGCCGACCAGGTGCAGTGGGCGCTCGAGCGACGCGTAGGGTCGTCCGCCCACGAGCGCGCGCCCCGAGGTCGCCCCCTGCAACCCGAGGACGATGCTCATGGTCGTCGTCTTCCCGGCGCCGTTGGGCCCCAGGAGTCCGGTGACTCGGCCCGGTTCGACGGCCACGCTCAGGTCGTCAACGGCAACGACCGCACCGAACCGCTTGGTGAGGTGCTCGATCTGGATCATGGTGCGGGTCGAGCGAAGAGGGAGTGCAGCCAGGTCAGCATGGTCTCGAGAGCTTCGGGGTCCAGGCGGGTGCCCTCCGCGTTGTAGCCGTTGCCCGGGGCCGCGACGACCTCGGCAACGGTGCGGGTGTCCTCCTTGAGGACGTGGTTGGCCGTGGGTGGGAAGGCGAAGGTGATGTTCGGCCGTCCCGCGGCAGCGGCTTGGAGTGGGTCGCCGTCGGCGTGGACGTCGATCTGCAGGTCGTGCCCACCGATCAGTACGAGCATGGGCATCGTGACGGCCGCCAGCAGCCGGGTGGCGTCCTCGACCCACAGCTCGCGCGCCAGCGGAAGGTTGGTCGGCGCCTCGAAGCTGGTCAGGATCATCCTGAGCTGCTCGGGTAGCTGCGGGTCGAGGTCCATGGGCTGGCCGGCCTCGTAGCGGGCGGTCGCGGCGCGGACGGCGTCCATCAGCAGGCTGCCGTCGGGCAGCTGGGCCACCTGGAGCTCCAGCTGGGAGAGCAGGACGTCCCTGGTCGGCCTGCCCGGGGGTGCGGCGAGCACGATGCCGGCGAAGGGGATGCCTGGTGCGCTCGTAGCGTAGTGGAGCACGTGGAGGCAGCCCTCGCTGTTGCCGAGTCCGACGATGCGGGTGGGCTCGAGGTCGGCCTCCTGGGCCAGGACCCCGACCGCGCAGGCCAGCTCGTCGAGGTGCGACCGCATGCTGAGGCGGCCGATCAGCCTCGGTACGTTCTCCGCGGCGTACGGACCCGAGACGCGCTTGTCGTAGCGCAACGATGCGATGCCCGAGTCGGCGAACGCCTCCGCGAGGAGACGGGCACTGCCGTTGGTGCCCGGCAACAGTGGTGAGCACCAGTCCCGGTCGGTCGGTCCGCTGCCGGCGACCAGCACGACCGAGGGGAACGGTCCAGCCCCGTCCGGCCGGGTGAGCGTGCCGTGCATGGTGATCCCGTCCAGCTGCCAGGACACCTCCGTCGCGCGCGTCACCGTCCGGCCTCCCCGTAGAGGCTGGCGCGCTCCTCCTCGGTGAGCTCGTCCTTCCTGACCGGCCGCATCGTCGTCCAATGGTGGCCCACCGGGCAGCGCCCCCATCGGGTCAGCGGGCCGAGCCGCACCTTGGTGAGCGAACCACCCATGACCCAGGTGGCGAGGAAGAGGTGGCCCTTGCGGCACCGCACCGGGCTGCGACCGGGAATCGAGTAGCCGGCCCGACGAGCCCACACGTTCAGCACCACGACGACGATCCCGACGACCAGGACGACCGCAGCCACGACCCACAATGCTCTCATATCCAGTAATGTTATCAGGCTCAAGAACGATGGTCTATGCTGACCGAGTGAGCAGCGCGGATCTCCTCCTGCACCCGGTGCGGCTGCGGATCGTCAAGACGTTCCTCGGTGACCGCGCGCTGACCACGGCGCAGATCGCCGCCGAGCTCGACGACGTACCGACCGGCAGCCTGTACCGCCACATCGCGACCCTCACCAAGGCGGGTGTGTTGCAGGTCGTCGCCGAGCGGCGGGTCCGAGGCACCGTCGAGAGGACCTACACCCTTCGGATGCTGGCGGCCCAGCTGCAGCCCGACGAGATCGAGTCGATGTCGATCGAGGACCACGCGAACGCATTCATGGCCTACGTCGCCGGCCTGTTGGGCGACTTCGACCGTTACCTCGCCAACTCACCCGACCCCGGTCACGACGGGGCCAACTACCGGGCCACCGCCATGTGGCTGACCGACGCCGAGTACGCCGACTTCATGGGCGACCTCGTCCGGGTCTTCCAGCCCCGCGCCGCCAACGCCCCCGGCGAGGGACGCCGTCGCCGCGTCTCCTACAACGTCTTCCTCCCCGCTCCGGAGCAGGCCGGCGAGTAGCCCGTGAGCCGACCCCGATCGCTCGGAATCGGCCGCAGCTCGACGACCTCGCGGCGGGTCAGTGGGCCATGTCGACGAAGCGGGAGTAGTGGCCCTGGAAGGCGACGGTGATGTCGCGGGTGGGTCCGTTGCGGTGCTTGGCCACGATCAGGTCGGCCTCGCCGGGGCGCGTCGACTCCTTCTCGTAGACGTCGTCGCGGTGCAGCAGGATGACCATGTCGGCGTCCTGCTCGAGCGAGCCGGACTCGCGCAGGTCGCTCATCATCGGCCGCTTGTCGCCGCGCTGCTCGGGACCGCGGTTGAGCTGCGACAGCGCGACGATCGGGACCTCGAGCTCCTTGGCCAGCAGCTTGATCTGCCGCGAGAACTCGCTGACCTCGAGCTGGCGGCTCTCGACCTTGCGGCCGGACGTCATCAGCTGCATGTAGTCGATGATGATCAGCCGCAGGTCGTGGCGCTGCTTGAGCCGACGGGCCTTCGCCCGGATCTCCATCATCGTCATGTTGGGCGAGTCGTCGATGAACAGCGGCGCACTCGACACCTCGGCCATCTTGCGAGCCAGCTTCTGCCAGTCGTCGTCGTTCATCTTGCCGTTGCGGATGTGGTTGAGCGGCACCTTCGCCTCGGCGGACAGCAGCCGCATGGTGATCTCCGACCGGGTCATCTCGAGGCTGAAGAAGCAGCTCGTCATGTTGTTCTGGATCGACGCCGCCCGGCACAGGTCGAGGGCGAGGGTCGACTTGCCCATGGCCGGGCGCGCCGCGACGATGATCATCTGGCCGTTGTGCAGGCCGTTGGTGAGGTCGTCGAGGTCGGCGAACCCGGTGGGTACGCCGTACAGCCCGGCGTCGCGGTTGCCGATCGCCTCGATCTCGTCGAGGACGCCGTCCATGATGTCCGACAGCGGCGCGTAGTCCTCAGCGGTGCGGCGATCGGTGACCTGGTAGACCTCGGCCTGGGCCGAGTCGACCACGTCGTCGACCGCGCCCGTGCCCGCGTACCCCATCTGCACGATGCGCGTGCCGGCATCGACCAGCCGCCGCAGGATCGCCTTCTCGCGGACGATCTCGGCGTAGTAGCCGGCGTTGGCCGCGATCGGCACGTTGGCCGACAGGGTGTGGAGGTACGGCGCGCCCCCGATGCGGGCGAGCTCGCCGCGGCGCTGGAGCTCGTTGCCGACGGTGATCGGGTCGGCCGGCTCACCGCGGCCGTAGAGGTCGATGATCGCGTCGTAGATGACCTCGTGCACCGGGCGGTAGAAGTCGCCGCCGCGCAGCAGCTCGCTGACGTCGGCGATGGAGTCCTTCGACAGCAGCATCGACCCGAGCACGCTCTGCTCGGCGGCGTTGTCCTGCGGTGGGGTGCGGTCGCCGGGCCGGCTCGGACGCTCACCCGGCTCGTACGCCGCGGGGCCGTCACCCCAGTCGTCGCGGGCCGGCTCGGGCATCCCCGGGACGTCCCACGACCCCTGCTCGGTGATGCTCACCCAACGGCTCCTTCGCGGCTCGACGACGGCACGCGCCCTGACGGCTGTGACAGGAGTGACGCTAGGGGTGATCACCGACAGTTCGGTCCGGACCGTCGCCGACGCGCGCGGATCCCGACTCGGGAGCCGCTCGGCGTCGTCGTGGTCCGCCCCATGTGCGACCTGCCAACGGCTGAACCTAGGTGCCCGGCGGCCTCCGCGGAAAGACCCTTGTCCACAGGGCCTGGGGATAACTACCCCGCCGGAGTGGACGACATGCCCCACCCTGTGGTCGGACCCGTGGACAACGTGTGGACAAGTCGGCTGCGTCGCCGCCCAGTACGCCCCTGACCTGCACGAATGCCACTCCACTCATGTGCAGGCAAAAAAAGTCCGCAGGGATCTCGTTCACCTGCTCGCCATCTGGGATCTGCCCGGTGGTTTATCGACACATCGCCCACCCCGGGGCCGAAACGGGGGATATCCACCGGTCATACACAGCCCCTCGGAGCCCGGGTACGCCTCGCCGGCGTCGAGCCACTCCGGGCCCTGGCGATGGTCCACCGCGATGCGCAACCGGCGACCGTGCTCGCCCGCGCCCTCGGGCGCCAGGCACCTGGCCGACAGCCAGCGGGCCGGGTGCGGGAGCGGGTCAGGCGGGGATGACGTTGAGCGCCACGGTGGCCGACACGTCGTCGTGGAGGCGCACCGAGACCTGGTGGGCACCGAGGGTCTTGATCGGGTTGGCCAGCGCGATCGTGCGCCGGTCGACCTCCTCGCCGGTGACCGCCGCGAGCGCGCCGGCGATCTCCGTGGTGGTCACCGCGCCGAAGAGGCGACCGGCGGTGCCGGCCTTCACCTTGACGTCGACCGGAGCGGCCTCGAGCTTGCCCTTGATCTCGTCGGCGTGCTCGGTGTCGCGAACCGCGCGCGAGGCGCGGGCCTTCTTGATCGACTCGACGGTCTTCTCGCCGCCGCGGGTCCAGCGGATCGCGACGTTGCGCGGCAGGAGGTAGTTGCGGCCGTAGCCGTCCTTGACCTCCACCACGTCGCCGGGCTGTCCGAGGCCGGTGACTTCCTGGGTCAGGATGATCTTCATGGTCTCGGCTCCCCTCAGCGACCGGTGGACGTGTAGGGCAGCAGGGCGACCTCGCGGGCGTTCTTGACCGCGATCGCGACGTCGCGCTGGTGCTGGACGCAGTTGCCGGTGACCCGACGCGCGCGGATCTTGCCGCGGTCGGAGATGAACTTGCGGAGCAGCGTGGTGTCCTTGTAGTCGACACCGGTCGCCTTCTCCTTGCAGAACTGGCAGACCTTCTTCTTGGGCTTGCGCAACACTGCCTTGGCCATTGTGGTGCTCCCTCTCAGGTGAGCCCGGCCGCTGCGAGAGCTGAGCCGGAATGGTGGGCTGGGACTGGGTATTCGGTTGTGGGTGCGTCTGCTAGAACGGTGGCTCGTCGGATCCGGTGACGCCGGGTGTGGCCCAGGGGTCGTTGCCGCCGGCAGGAGCAGCGGCGGCGCCACCACCCTGCTGAGCCGGCGTGGCCCACGGGTCGTTGTCGCCGGAGCCGCCCGGGGCGGCACCCGGCTGACCCCCGCCGTACGACGAGCCGCCCGAGCGCTGCGTGCGCGTCACCTTGGCGGTCGCGTACTTCAGCGACGGACCCACCTCGTCGACCTGGATCTCGAACACGGTGCGCTTCTCGCCCTCCCGCGTCTCGTACTGCCGGGAGCGCAGATTGCCCTGGACGACGACCCGCATCCCCTTCTGCAGCGACTCGGCGACGTTCTCGGCCGCCTGGCGCCACACGGAGCAGGACAGGAACAGCGCCTCGCCGTCCTTCCACTCGTTGGCCTGGCGGTCGAAGGTCCGCGGCGTCGAGGCGATCCGGAAGTTGGCCACCGCCGCGCCCGAGGGCGTGAAGCGGAGCTCCGGGTCGTCGACGAGGTTGCCGACCACGGTGATCTGGGTGTCGCCTGCCATGTCAGGTCTCCTCTAGAGGTACGAAGCGTGTGCGCTCATCGTGGCCCGAGCCACCGACAAGTGCCAGCGGTGATCCACAGGACGCTCAGCGAGCGCCGGGGCGCATCACCTTGGTGCGCAGCACCGACTCGTTGAGGCCGAGCTGACGGTCGAACTCCTTGACCGTGTCGGGCTCGGCGGTCAGGTTGACCACGGCGTAGATCCCCTCGGCGAACTTGGCGATCTCGTAGGCCAGGCGGCGCCGGCCCCACACGTCGACGGACTCGACGCTGCCGCCGTCCTTGCGGATGACGTTGAGGTACTTGTCGAGCGACGGTTCGACCGTTCGCTCCTCGAGACTCGGGTCGAGGATGACCATCACTTCATAGGCACGCACAGCGGTCTCCACCTCCTCTGGACTAGAGCGGCCACGGACGGTCCGTGGCAGGAGGACTCTGCGTTCTGCGGCGCGGGTACGACGTGGGTCGCGGCGTCGCGGCGTCCGGGCGGGCCGGACGACCGGGTCAGGCTAGCAGCGCGACGGGCGCCGGCCGAATCGGCCGACGCCCGTCGATGGGCCCGTCGAAGGGTGCGAGACCGCGTCAGGCGGAGGTCGCCTTGGTGGTCGACTCGCGCATCCGCAGCACGGCCAGGACCGTACCGGCCAGGACGACGATCAACGCGAGCCAGTAGCCGAACCCGTGGCCGCGGCTGCAGCCCGGGACCCCGCCGCACGACGGCAGCGGGTTGACGAACAGGGCCAGGATCAGGCACAGCAGTGCGAGGCCGAAGGCGCCGGCCGCGATCTGGTGGACCGGCATCGGCAGGGTGACGACCTTGAACAGCTCCAGCGCCACCGCCACCGCGCCGGCCAGGGCGACGAGGACGGCGAACCAGCCGAAGAAGCCGTGCCAGGCCGACCACGAGCCCGAGCCGCCGAATCCGCCGACGCTCACCGAGAGCTTGTAGAACGGCATGAACCCGGCCAGGAAGGCGATGATGCCCGCGGCCATGATGCCGAGGTCGAACTTGTGGGCCCCCTGCAGCGTCGTCTTGGCCTGGTCGAAGTCGTACTGCGAGCCACCGGTGGACGCCGGTGCTGCGGGTGCGGCGGGCGCCTCGGGGGGAGGCGTGGGCGCGGCGGGCGGAGGAGTGGGTGCGCTGCCCTCCGGCTGTGCGGGTTGGGTCGGGTCCGTAGGCTGGTCGCCGGGCTGCTCGGTCATGGCTTTCCCGTCATAGGTGCAGTGGTCAGGCGGCAGCCTGCCCCTTTACGGCGCCCGATGCAACGATCCGGGCCGAAGATCCTCCCAGACGGCCGGCGTCCACGCTCAGCAGCTCGATGCCCGGTTCGAGCGGACGGCGATCCTCCACAGGCGGGCCCGCACCCGCGGACACGCACGCCGTACGCCGCCTAGCCTCGGCGCGTGCGTCACGCCCTCACCGGCCGTCTCGGGCTGATCGAGCAGATCGGCCGCGGTGGGGCGGGCACGGTGTGGTGCGCCTGGGACTCGCGGCGCCGCACGTTCGTGGCGGCCAAGGTGCTGGCACCGCGCTCCCGTCCCGAGGCGTCACCGGGGCTCGTCCACCCACATGTGGTCGCGCCTCACGCGATCGCCTCGCACGGACCGGCCGACGAGGGCGACGGCCCGGTCCTGGTGATGGAGCTGGTGCGCGGCGGTACCGCCGACCAGCTCCTCGCCGAGCACGGCGCACTCCCGGAGGAGTACGTCGCGGTACTCCTCGAGCAACTGCTCGAGGCCCTGGTCGCGGTGCACGCGGCCGGTCTGGTGCATCAGGACGTCAAGCCGGCCAACCTCCTGCTCGAGCCGACGGGACGCGGCCGCCCTCACCTGCGGCTCGGTGACTTCGGTACGGCGGTGGCGCTCGACGCGCCGGTCGCGGCGCTCGGCGCGGTCGC
>JBAUWD010000110.1:0-1519 GCA_049583575.1 Nocardioides sp. | reverse complement strand
CGCCGGCAGCCAGCCCGAGGCCGCGCCCCCGGCGATCCACACGCCCCACCACAGGCACGCGTCGCCGAAGTAGTTCGGGTGGCGGGTCCAGCCCCAGAGGCCGCGGTCCATGACCGGGCCGCGGTCCGGGTCGCGCTTGTACGCCGCCAGCTGCGCGTCGCCGACCGACTCGAAGACGAGCCCGAAAGCCCACACGGCCACGCCCAGCCCGACCAGCGGCGCGGACGCGACGTCGGAGTGGGCGGCTGCCAGCACGGGCAGCGAGACGAGGCAGATCGCCAGCCCCTGGACGACGTACACCTTGCGGATCACGGCGCCGCGGCCACCGTCGCCGAGCATCTCGGCGTAGCGCGGGTCCTCGCCGCCTCCCCTCGCCCGGGCGAAGATGTGCCACCCGAGGCGGGCGCCCTGGGTGACGACGAGCGCCGCCACCACCCAGCGCCGCCACGCGCTGCCGGTGCCGGCCACCGCCGCGGCGAGGGCGATCGCTGCCAGCGCGAGCCCCCAGGTGACGTCGACGACCGAGACCCGGCCGGCCCGCCGGGCGGCATCCGCCGTCAGCAGCATCGCCACGGCGGCGATGCCGAGTGCCAGCAGCGCCAGGCCCCACCAGGTGGTGATCACCAGGATCGCCCGAACGGCAGCGTGTGCTGCCCGCCCGGGCGCACGCAGAGGATCTGGTCGACGCCCATCCGGCCGTCGCGGAAGGCGAGCGAGCCGCCGACGAGGTACAGGCGCCAGACGCGGACGACCTCCTCGCCGACCAGCGCGGTCAGCTCGGGGAGGTGCGACTCGAAGTTCGCCAGCCAGCCCGCCACGGTCCGGACGTAGTGCTCGCGCAACGCGTGTACGTCGCGGACCTCGAGCCCGCCGCTCTCGAGATGGCGGACCGTCTCCCCCACCGGCCGCATGTACATGTCGGGTGCGATGAACGCCTCGATGAAGGGGCCGCCCCCCGGATGGCGACCCGTCCGGGACATCTGCTGCACGAGCACCCGTCCCCCCGGCCGGACCGCACGCCGCAGCACCGCGACGTACGACGGGTAGTGGTGCTCGCCGACGTGCTCGCCCATCTCCAGCGACCCGACCGCGTCGTAGGCTCCCTCGTCGGTCGAGCCCGTCGGGACCACGTCGCGGTAGTCCTGCAGCCGGATCTCGACGAGCTCGTCGAGCCCGCGCTCACGGATGCGCTGGTCGATGAGGCGCTTCTGCTCGGTCGCGATGGTCACGCCGGTGACCCGCGCGCCGAAGTGCTCGGCCGCGTGGAGCGAGAGCGAGCCCCAGCCGCAGCCGACGTCGAGGAGCCGGCTGCCCGGCCGGAGCCCGAGCTTGCGGCAGACCAGGTCCAGCTTGGCCCGTTGCGCGGCGGCCACCGACTGCCCGGGGTCGTCGTAGTAGGCGCACGAGTAGGCCATCGACGGGTCGAGGATCAGTGCGTAGAAGTCGTTGGAGAGGTCGTAGTGGTGGCTGATCGCCTGCCGGTCGCGCCGGGGGCTGTGCAGTCGGCCGCGCACCCGGG
>JBAUWD010000109.1:0-13463 GCA_049583575.1 Nocardioides sp. | reverse complement strand
GCCCGACGCCACGTCCACCGGCCTCGCGGGCGCGCGCGGGTCGGAGGTCGAGGGGGTGCACGTCCACGCCGTACGCGCCCGAGGCCTGGTCGCCCACCAGGAGGTGATCCTGGGCGGGCCGGGGGAGACCCTCACCATCAGGCACGACTCGATGGACCGCGCGTCGTTCACGCCCGGCGTCCTGATCGCCGTTCGTGCGATCGCGGAGCATCCCGGGCTCACCGTCGGGCTCGAGCACTTCCTCGCCCTCGACTGAGGACGTGCCGACCCGGCGCAGCCGCGGCGGCACGACCGCAAGGAGCGCCGCCGCCCGCTCGCGGGCAAGGCCGAAGGTCACCAGCCCGGGAGGGCCAGTCGCAGCAGCGCCGCCGTGAGCGCGGCGACGAAGACCACGACCAGGAACGGCGCTCGCAGCAGCAGGGCGACGACGGCGACGGCCAGCCCGGCTGCGCGGGCGTCCAGGACGAGGTGAGTGCCACGCGCGAACACCTGGACGGCGACCAGCGCGGCCAGGAGTGCGACCGGGATGAGGTCGGCGACCCGCTCGACGAGGGGACGCTCGAGCACCCGCGCCGGGATGGACAGGCCGGCCAGCTTCAGCGCGTAGCAGCCGAGACCGGCACCGAGGATCGCCCACCAGGTCATGGCGAGGGGATCTCGGTCGGGTCGGAGGCCGAGCGGGTGAGGACGCCGGCGAGCAGGGCGACCCCGCCGGCGACCAGGACCGGTACGCCGGCGGCCGTCACCGGTACGACGCCGAGCGCCACCGCGGCGGCGACGACGGCGATCGCCTGGTTGCGACGGTCGGCCAGCCGCGGCCACAGCAGTGCCAGGAAGGCGCCGCCGACCGCCGCGTCCAGCCCGTAGGTGCGGGGGTCGCCGATCAGGTTGCCGGCGACCGCGCCGAGGAGGGTGAAGAGGTTCCACAGGGCGAAGACGGCCAGACCGGTGGTCCAGAAGCCGACCCGGGCCGCGTCGGTGGTGTCGCGTGTCACCGACATCGCGGTCGACTCGTCGATGACCAGCTGGGCACCGGCCGGACGCCGCCAGCCGCGGAACCTCAGCAGGGGTGCGAGCTTGAGTCCGTAGAGGGTGTTGCGGGTGCCGAGCAGGAGAGCCGTCAGCGCCCCCGACGCGGGGGCTCCGCCGGCGGCGACGACGCCCACGAACGCGAACTGCGACGCTCCGGTGAACATCACCAGCGACAGGGCGCACGACTGGAGGACCGAGAGCCCGGCGGCGACGGAGACCGCGCCGAACGAGACGCCGTAGAGGCCGGTGGCGACGCCGACCGCGAGCCCGTCGCGCACGATGGTCGAGCGCGCGCGAGGATCCAGGGACGTGGCCGGCATGTCGCGAGTATCCACCGACCTGGTCGCACGGCCGGTTCCGCCGGCGAGCCCAGTGGGCGGCTCGCCGGCAGTCAGCGACGGCGGTGGACGCGAACCGCTCGCGGCTGGGGCTGGTGGACCAGGGCGTACGCCGCGACCAGCCCGACCAGTCCGCCGACCAGCGTGCCGGTGGACACCGTGGCGGGCACGGTCGTCATGTGGGCGACCCAGGCTCCGCTGGCGACGCCGAAGCAGAGCGTGAACACGACCAGGACGATCCGGTGCAGCAACGGAAGTGGTCCGAACATCGCGGGCTCCGTTCGTCGGTGGTGCAGACGGCGACCAACCCATGGTGACTCCGCACCGATCGAAAACCAAGGGGTCAGGCGAGGGCGGTGTGCAGCCGAACCTGACGCACCTGGGTCGTGCCCGAACCGTCCAGGTCGAGGGTGCGGTGCGCCGTGTCGGGTCCCCACCCGGCCTCGGTGAGGAAGGTGCGGAGCGCGTCGTCCTCGGCGACCAGCCAGGTGACGGCGCGGGTGAAACGGTCGGCCAGCAGGGTGTCGACCGCTGCTTGCAGCAGGCGTGACCCGTGTCCCTTGCCGCGTTCGGCCTCGTCGACGGTGAGCTCCATGAGCTCTCCGTCGACGGCGGGATCGCAGTCGGGGTCCGTGGCCGGCGTCGTGATGGCGAAGCCCACGACCCGGTTGCGCTCCAGCGCGACCAGGGCACGGTGTCGGGCGTCCGCCGGGTGGGAGAGGGCGTCGTGCCAGAGCTGGGCGAAGTCCGCGGTCCGCAGCTCGCCCGTGGCCGGCACCAACCCGGCATACGACGTGGCCCAGGCGCGAGCCTGGATCTCGGCGATCGCGTCCGCGTCGTCGGCCCAGGCGATCCGGACGGAGACGTCGGCCGAGGGGCTGCTCATGCCGCCATCCTGGCAGCCGGGGCAGTGTTACACCGAACGGGCACGAATGCAGAGGGGCGTTACAGCCGCTGGTAGCGTGGGCACCGTGTACGGCAACGACTTCGCGACCGACGCCGAGCAGGCCGAGCTGGTCCACGACCCGGAGGCCTTCACCGCCCTGCTCGCCGACGAGGGGCGCATCGAGCCGCGAGACGACATGCCGGAGGGGTACCGGAAGACGCTGATCCGGCAGATCGCCCAGCACGCGCACTCCGAGATCATCGGGATGCAGCCCGAGGGCAACTGGATCGGCCGCGCGCCGAGCCTGCGGCGCAAGGCGATCCTGATGGCCAAGGTCCAGGACGAGGCCGGCCACGGTCTCTACCTCTACGCCGCGGCCGAGACGCTGGGGGTCGACC
This sequence comes from Nocardioides sp., assembly GCA_049583575.1. Classification (GTDB taxonomy): domain Bacteria; phylum Actinomycetota; class Actinomycetes; order Propionibacteriales; family Nocardioidaceae; genus Nocardioides. The sequence continues at coordinate 10,809 of JBAUWD010000109.1, read as the reverse complement.
GTGCCGAGCTCGTCGACCAGCTGCACACCGGCCGGCAGAAGTACTCCTCGATCTTCAACTATCCGACCCTGACCTGGGCCGACGTCGGGGCGATCGGCTGGCTCGTCGACGGCGCCGCCATCACCAACCAGGTGCCGCTGTGTCGTTGCTCCTTCGGCCCGTACGCCCGGGCCATGGTGCGCGTGTGCAAGGAGGAGTCGTTCCACCAGCGCCAGGGCTTCGAGATCCTGTACACGCTCTCGCACGGCACCCCGGCCCAGCACGCGATGGCCCAGGACGCCGTCGACCGCTACTGGTGGCCGGCGCTGATGATGTTCGGCCCACCCGACGACGACTCGCCCAACACCGCGCAGTCGATGGCGTGGGGGATCAAGCGCTTCTCCAACGACGAGCTCCGCCAGCGGTTCGTCGACATGACCGTGCCACAGGCCCAGGCGCTGGGGCTCACCCTGCCCGACCCGGACCTGCGGTGGGACGACGAGTCGGGTCACTACGTCCACGGCGAGATCGACTTCACCGAGCTCTTCGAGGTGATCAAGGGCCACGGCCCGTGCAACGCCGACCGGATGGCGCACAAGCTCCGGGCGCACGAAGCCGGCGCCTGGGTCCGCGAGGCGGCCGACGCCTACGCCGCCAAGCACGCCCCGCACGCGGAGTCGGTCGCCTGATGGTCTCGACAGGCTCGACCGACGCAGGCGTGGGCTCGACCGACGCAGGCGTGGGCTCGACCGACGGTGGATCGGGGCGTCGCCGCGACTGGCCCCTGTGGGAGGTCTTCGTGCGCGCCCGGCGCGGGATCTCGCACGTGCATGCGGGCTCGCTCCACGCACCCGATGCCGAGATGGCCCTGCGCAACGCGCGCGACCTCTACACCCGCCGTGGCGAGGGGGTGTCGCTCTGGGTGGTGCGCGCCTCCGACATCGCGGCGTCGACGCCCGACGAGCGCGACTCGTTCTTCGATCCGGCCGCCGACAAGATCTACCGCCACCCGACCTTCTACGACGTACCCGAGGGTGTCGAGCACCTATGACGCTCTTCGAGTACGTGCTCGGCCTCGGCGACGACGCCCTGGTCTCGGCCCAGCGCATGGGCTGGTGGATCAGCCGTGCTCCCGAGCTCGAGGAGGACGTCGCGCTGGCCAACATCGGGCTCGACCAGCTCGGCCAGGCCCGCACCCTGCTCACGTACGCCGGCGAGCTGGAGGGCGAGGGGCGCACCGAGGACGACCTGGCCTACCTGCGCGACGACCGGGAGTTCCGCAACGTGTGGCTCGTCGAGCGGCCGATGACCGACTTCGGGGTGGCGATGGCGCGGTTGCTGGTGTTCGCCACCTGGCAGTGGCACCTCTACCGCGATCTGCGCGACGGCCCCGACGAGACGCTCGCGGGCGTGGCCGGCAAGGCCGTCAAGGAGGTCGCCTACCACGTCGACCATGCGACGCACTGGGTGCTGCGACTCGGCGACGGCACCGAGGAGTCACACCGCCGGATGCAGGCCGCGCTCGAGGCCGAGTGGCCCTACGTCGAGGAGCTGTTCGGCCCGGCGTCGACCACCGGACCCATGCCGGCGGGTCAGGTCGTCGATCCGTCGTCGCTGCGCGACGCGGTCGTCGCTGACGTCGTACGCGTGGTGGAGCAGGCGACGCTGACCGTTCCCGACGTGCCCGCGGCTCTCGGTGGCGGACGCCAGGGTCTGCACACCGAGCACCTCGGGCTGTTGCTGGCCGAGATGCAGCATCTCCACCGATCCCACCCGGGGGCGACATGGTGACGACCTCGCAGGGCTCGGTCAACGACGTCGGACGGCGGGCGCGCGACGTCGCGGCCGGCGTCCTCGACCCCGAGCTGCCCATGGTGACCATCGAGGACCTCGGGATCCTGCGTGACGTGACGGAGGACGACCAGGGACGCGTCCACGTGACGATCACGCCGACGTACTCCGGCTGCCCCGCGATGGAGACGATCCGCCAGGACCTCGTCGAGACCCTGACCTGTGCCGGCTACCAGCGTGTCGACGTGGAGTTCGTGCTGAGCCCGGCGTGGTCGACGGACGACGTGACGGCCGAGGGACGCGCCAAGCTGGCACGGGCCGGGATCGCGCCGCCCGGTCGCGTCGGTGCCCGCCCCGACGGACCCGTGGGCCTGACCCTGTCGGTGCGCTGCCCGCAGTGCGGCAGCCTCGACACGCGCGAGTCCAGCCGCTTCGGGTCGACGGCGTGCAAGAGCCTGTGGGTCTGCCGGTCGTGCCGTGAGCCCTTCGACCACTTCAAAGCGCTCTAGGACGACGCCGTCACATGACCAAGCCCCAGTTCCACCCGTTGCGGGTGGCGTCCGTCGAGCCGTTGACCGACGACTCGGTCGCGCTGACGTTCGAGGTACCCCCCGAGCTCGCCGACGACTACCGCTTCGTGCACGGGCAGCACCTCACGATCCGCGGCGACGACGGGGAGCGCCGCAGCTTCTCGATCTGTACGACGCCCCGTTCGGGCGCTCTCACCATCGGGGTGAAGAAGCTGCCCGGCGGCGTGTTCAGCCAGGGGGTCGTCGACCGCCTCCGCGTCGGTGACGCGCTCGACGTGATGACGCCGGCCGGTCGCTTCACCACGACGCTCGATCCCGGCTCCGCGAAGACCTATGTCGCCATCGCCGCCGGGTCGGGCATCACGCCGGTGATCTCGATCGTGTCGACCATCCTCGAGGAGGAGCCGCGGGCGCAGGTGATGCTCGTCTACGCCAACCGCACGCACAGCACGGTGATGTTCCTCGAGCGGCTGCACGATCTCAAGGACCGGTTCCCCGACCGCTTCTGGCTCGTCCACGTGCTCTCGCGCGAGCAGCAGGACGTCGACCTCTTCTCGGGACGGCTCGACGGCGAGCGGCTCAACCGCATCCTCGACTCCCTGCTGCCTCCGGACGAGGTCGACGAGTGGCTCCTGTGCGGCCCCCAGCAGATGGTCGTCGACCTTCGCCAGGTGATCCTCGACCACGGCGTCGCGCCCACCGCCGTACACACGGAGCTCTTCCACGCCGACCCGGTCCCGCGGGCGCCGGAGGCGGTCGCGTCGTCGGTCGCGGGAGCCGCGCACGTGAGCTTCAAGCTCGACGGCCGGACCTCCGAGCTCGAGCTGCGGCCCGACGACGTGGGGGTGCTCGAGGCGGCCCTGCGCGTGCGGTCGGACCTGCCGTTCGCGTGCCGAGGTGGCGTCTGCGGCACCTGCCGCGCCCGGCTCGTCGAGGGCACGGTCGCGATGGACGTCAACTACGCGCTCGAGCCCGAGGAGATCGAGCAGGGTTACGTCCTGACCTGCCAGTCCCACCCGACGTCCGCCCGCGTCGTGCTCGACTACGACGCGTGAGCGACCCCAGCGAACGCCGTGGCGGGCTTGCTCGCGAGGCGTCGGCTATCGGTAGCGGTCGGGCAGCTGCTGCCCGATCTTCACCTGGGCCTTGGGCAGCCGCATGAAGCGCATCTGCAGCGAGCGCGCGACGGCGTAGTAGGTGTTGCCCTTGATCGACGAGTCCGGGAAGCGGGTGGCCAGCTCGCGGCCGAGCCGGATCCGCAGGCGCACCAGGTCGATCACGATCAGCACGAAGACGGCCAGCATCGAGAGATTGGCGAACGTCGTGAGCGTGGAGCTGCCGCTCCACCCGAGGATGAGCACCACCAGCATCAGCGGGATCAGCAGCTCGATGAGCGAGAAGTGGCTGTCGACGTAGTCGCGGATGAAATGGCGCACCGGCCCCTGGTCGCGGGCCGGTAGGTAGCGGGTGTCGCCGGTGCGCATCGCCTGGCGCATCTGGGCGTTGGACTGGCTGCGGCTCAGCTTGCGCGCCGCGGCCATCTCCCTGCGCGTGCGGGGTACCTTGGCCCGGGCCTTGGCGGCCGCCTCGGCCTCCTTGCGCGTCGGCGTCGGTCGGCCCTTCCTCCGGGCCGCGGAGTCGGTGGTCGAGTCGGCGGCATCGGGGCCGGTGTGCTGCTTGGTACGACGGAACAAGGTGGCGCTTCCTGCGAGTGGTCGAGGCCTACGCGGTCAGCCTACCGTCGGGTCACGACCTTGACGTCTTCCCATAGTCTGGGGCCATGAGCATGTGGCAGCGCATCAGCCTGATCTTCCGGTCCAAGGCCAACAAGGCCCTCGACAGGGCCGAGGACCCGCGCGAGACCCTCGACTACAGCTACCAGCGCCAGCTCGACCTGCTCGCGAAGGTGCGCCGCGGAGTTGCCGACGTCGCCACGTCGCGCAAGCGCGTGGAGCTGCAGGTGACCCAGCTGTCGTCCCAGTCCGACAAGCTCCAGCTGCAGGCGCAGCAGGCGCTCGGGATGGGCCGCGAGGATCTCGCCCGCGAGGCCCTGACGCGCAAGTCCGGGCTGACCCAGCAGATCGCGGACCTGAGGACCCAGCAGGCGCAGCTCCAGGGCGAGGAGGAGAAGCTCACCCTCGCCCAGCAGCGACTCAGCGCCAAGGTGGAGTCCTTCCGCACCCGCAAGGAGACCATCAAGGCGACCTACACCGCCGCGGAGGCCCAGACCAAGATCAACGAGGCCATGTCCGGCATCGGCGAGGAGATGGGCGACGTCGGCATGGCGATCCAGCGTGCCGAGGACAAGACGGCTCAGATGCAGGCCCGCGCCGGTGCGATCGACGAGCTGATCGCCTCGGGAGCCCTCGAGGACGCCAGCTCGCTCAACGCCGGCGACGACATCTCCCGCGAGCTGCAGGCGATGAGCTCGCAGTCCGAGGTCGAGGTCGAGCTCGCCAAGCTCAAGGCCGGCAGCGCGCCGGGGGCCATCGAGGCGGGCCAGGACTCCGGCGGCATCCTCGAGGCTGCGCCCGAGACGGCGCCCGAGACGGCGCCCGAGAAGGCGCCCGAGAAGGCGCCCGAGTCGACGCAGGACTCGCAGTGATCGTCCGCATCCTCGGCGAGGGTCAGTACGACCTCTCCGACGACGCGGTCGTGGCCCTCAACGAGCTCGACGCCTTGGTCGAGAGCGCCGTGGAGGCCGGCGACCAGGAGGCCTTCGAGCAGGCGCTCGCGACGCTGCTGGACGGCGTACGCACCGCAGGCGTGCCGCACGAGGCGGACTCCCTGGACGCCTCCGACCTGATCCTGCCCATGCCCGACGCCACCTTGGCCGAGGTGCGCGACATGCTCAGCGGTGACGGGCTGATCCCCGGCTGAGCCACCCGCTTGGGTGACTCGGGGAGAATGGCGACATGGCTCGTACCCGCTTCCGGTCCGACATCGGGCTGACCGCCCGGATGACGTCGGTGATGTTCCTGCTGGGCGCGATCTTCGTCGTCCTCATCGTCGCCCTGATGTTCGTCCTGCCGGCGGCGTGGACGCCGATCATCGGCGTGATCGGGCTCGGCATCGCGTGGGGACAGTGGTACTTCTCCGACACCGTCGCCATGAAGGCGATGCGCGCCCGGGAGGTGAGCCCCGAGGAGGCGCCCGAGCTGCACGGCATGATCGACCGGCTGTGCGCCCTGGCCGACATGCCCAAGCCGCGGGTGGGGGTCGCCGACCTCTCGCTGCCCAACGCCTTCGCCACCGGTCGGTCGCCCGAGCGGTCCGTGGTCTGCGTGACCACCGGCATCCTCGGGCTGCTGACCGCGGACGAGATGGAGGCGGTGCTCGCCCATGAGCTGAGCCACGTGGCACACCGCGACGTGACGGTCATGACCATCGCGTCCACCGCCGGCATCGTCGCCGGGATGCTCACCCGTGGCGCCCAGTACGGCATGTTCTTCGGCGGTGGGAGGCGCAACAACAACACCGGCGGCGTGCCGGTGTGGGTCATCGTGCTCGTGGTGAGCCTGGTCGTGTACGCGGTCAGCTTCTTCCTGACGCGGCTGCTGTCGCGCTACCGCGAGCTGTGCGCCGACCGGTCGGGCGCCTACCTGACCCTCAAGCCGCAGGCGCTCGCAACCGCGCTGCAGAAGATCTCCGGCAACATGAACGCGATCCCCGACCGTGACCTCCGCTCCGTCGGCTCGATGAACGCCTTCTTCATCTCGCCCGCCGTCAAGGCCGGCTTCAGCCAGCTCACCTCGACCCACCCGTCGCTCGAGCAGCGCCTCGAGCAGCTCGCCAAGATCCAGGCCGAGCTGGGTCGGCCCGACGGCTCGCCGGCGTCGTGAGCCCGTTCTGGGACGCGATCACCGGTCGGTCGACGCCGAAGAAGGCCGACCTCGACTCGCTGTTCCTGGTGCCGAGTGCGGCGATCACCCTCGAGACGTCGGCCGGGCTGACCCCGACCGGGGTGGGCTCGGTCTGCTTCCGGGCGGCGGACGGTGCGGCGTACCAGCAGACGCAGGACGACGTCGTCGCCCTCATCAAGGACGACCCCGACAAGCCCGACGTCACGGTCCAGCGCGACGACTTCGGCTTCACCTGGCTCGTCGTCACCCGGGACGCCTCCGACGTCGCGGGCCTGTGCACCGACCTGCATGCGGTCAACACCAGCCTGGAGGGGCAGGGGTTCGCAGGCGGACTGCTCTGCACGGTCGTGCCGTTCGCCGACCACGGCGGGCGCAAGGTGGGGCTGGTCTACCTCTACAAGCAGGGCACCTTCTACGGCTTCGCGCCGACGGGCCCCAAGTCCCGAGACAACCTGCTCGAGAGGCAGATCCGCGACGAGCTCGAGGCCGAGCTGCCGATGGAGGAGGACCTCCAGCGCTGGCTCGCTCTCTGGGGCGCCCCCGGTCTCTGACGGCGTACGCCGAGTCGGCGCAAAGAGACGTCGGAACTATGCCGAGTCGGCGCAAAGAGACGTCGGAACTACGCCGAGTCGTCACGCGACAACTCGGCGATCAGTCGCGGTGGGAGCGGCCTGGCAGATCGAGCATGCGCTGCAGGGCGACCTTGGCCCAGCGCTCGGTCTCGGGTTCGACCGTGACCCGGTTGACCACGACGCCGTCGACGAGAGACTCCAACGCCCAGACGAGGTGGGGGAGGTCGATCCGGTTCATCGTCGAGCAGTAGCAGACGTTGCGGTCGAGGAAGGCGATGTCGAGGTCGGGGCGCGCACGCCCGAGCCGCTGGACGAGGTTGAGCTCGGTGCCGATCGCCCAGCTCGACCCGGCCGGCGCCGCCTCGATGGTCTTGATGATGAACTCCGTCGACCCCACCAGGTCGGCACGGGTCACCACCTCGTGGGCGCACTCGGGGTGGACCAGGATCCGGATGCCCGGACGGCGTGCTCGTAGCTCGTCGACGACGTCCACCGAGAAGCGCCCGTGCACCGAGCAGTGTCCCTTCCAGAGGATCACCCGGGCCCGCGCCAGCGCCTCGGGTGCCACGCCGCCGTCCGGCCGGCGGGGGTCCCACACGACGCAGTCGTCGAGGCTCATCCCGAGCTCGAGCACCGCGGTGTTGCGGCCGAGGTGCTGATCGGGCAGGAACAGCACCTTCGCATCCGGGCGTTGTGCGAACGCCCACTCGAGGGCCACGTCGGCGTTGCTCGACGTACAGACGGCGCCGCCGTGGCGGCCGCAGAACGCCTTGATGTCGGCCGAGGAGTTCATGTAGGTGACCGGTACGACGTGCGCGGCCAGCCCGGCGTCGGTCAGCGTGTCCCAGCAGTCCTCGACCTGCGCCAGCCTGGCCATGTCGGCCATCGAGCAGCCCGCAGCCAGGTCTGGCAGCACGACCTGCTGCTCGGACGAGGTCAGGATGTCGGCCGACTCGGCCATGAAATGGACCCCGCAGAAGACGATGTACTCCGCCTCGGGTCTCGCGGCGGCGTCGCGCGCGAGCTTGAACGAGTCGCCGGTGACGTCCGCGAACTCGATGACCTCGTCACGCTGGTAGTGGTGACCGAGCACGAAGAGCCGGTCGCCGAGCGCCGCCTTCGCCGCTCGCGCTCGCGCCACCAGCCCGGGGTCCGACGGAGCCGGCAGGTCGCCGGGGCACTCGACGCCACGCTCGGAGGCCAGGTCGGTGCCGCGCCCGAGCGGCAGCAGCGGCAGGTCCACGGTGCTCATGCCGGCGCCGAGCGGTGGTGCGGGGTCGCGCTCATGCAGACATCGTAGGGAGCGGGGTCTCCGCCTTGCTCCCGGGCCGGCTCCGGATCACGTCCCGGGCTGCCTCTCGCCGTCCGCACCCAGCATCGCCATGACCGCGTCGATCAGGGCCAGGCGTTCGGCCGGGTCCGTGAGGGGGATCTCCTCCCGGGCGGACATGACTCCGATGAGGGCGGCGGTCGCGGCATACCCGCGGATCCGGGCGGCGGAGTCGGTCGCCACCGCAGGGCCGACGAGCACCGTCCGCATCCGGGTGCCGAGCTCGACCAGCCGTGGGCCCAGCCCGGCGATGGTGCTGGCGGTGGTGAACCGGCTCAGGAGAGACACCACGCCTCGGTGCGCCACGAGGACGTCGACCAACGCGGTCAACGTGGCTCGCCGCTCGGCCGCGGTCGGCAGTTCGCTGACCTCGATCGGGTCCAGGAGCCTGGTGACCTCGTCGAGGTAGGGATCGACGACGCTGCGGAGCAGGTCCTCCTTGGTCTTGAAGTGGTAGAGCGCGGCCTGGCGGGTCAGCCCGACCCGGCGGGCGATGTCCTCCAGTGAGGTGGCGCCGTATCCCCCGGCGACGAACAGCTCCACGGCCGCGCCGCGGATGGCCTCGCGCGCGTCCTCCGCGGTCCTGCGCGTGCGCGGCATCGGCATCGCCCCTCCTCGGGTAAAAAGTCGACGAGTTCCGGGATTCCCACCCAAAAGTCCCACGAAAACGCCCGATGTGCGGTTGAATCATCTTACTGACTTGCGAGTCAGTCAGTAAGAACCGGAAGGTGCAGGACCGTCGGAAGACAGTGAGGACGCCGGCAGGCTGGGGGGCCGCGGCGGACTGGGGGAGCTGGCACGGCGGAGGGGGAGCACCTTCCACGTAGGCACCGTTCTGGGTGGCCGCAGGCTGGGGGGCCGGCGGCCACCGGACGGCGCTCGACCGACGCCGCCCGGCGGGGTCGCAGCGATCACATGAGAGCGCCGTGGGCGAGGTACGGCCTCGGTGGCCGCATGTGCCGCAGCGCCAGGTATCCGCCCTGGTCCAGCTGCAGCCGCGCCGCCAGTCCCACGTCGACGGCCCAGTCGTTCTCCGGGGTGATGTGGCCGATCAGCACGTCGTCGCTGGACGCGATGGCCTCCCACAGCAGTCGGCTCGCCGTACGCCGGTTCGTCGCAGCGAGCAGCGCGGTGCCCTCGTCGAGGTACGCATAGCCCTGTCCGGTCGAGCTCTCGCTGACGACCAGCCGGTACTGGCGGAACAGGACCTGGTGGTCCACGCCGTGGGCGGCACCTCGGGTCCGCCGGTCGACCGAGTCCATCAGGTCGAAGTCACTCTCGGTGCCCTCGCGGACCTTGTCGACGACCGGGATCCGGGACCGGTCGGGGGTGCCGCGGAAGAACATCTGCGGGTGCACCGTGAACCCCGCCTCGTGGTAGCGACGTACGGCCCTCGGGTCGTCGGACGCGTTGAGCATGGCGCGCAGCGAGCCGCGGCCGTGCTCCAGCGCGGCGGCGAGCAGGGCCCGGCCCAGGCCGAGGCCCTGGGCGTCGGGCACCACGGCGTACGACGCGAGGAGCCACATCTTCTCGCGCACGAACGACACCACCACGCCGAGGATCTGCGACCGGTCCTCGGCCACCCAGCAGCCGTCGGGGTCCGTGCCGACCAGGTGCGAGGTGCGGGCGATCCAACTCGCCCCGCGCTCGGGTGGCCGCAGCTGTGGGTCTGGCCAGGACCGGCGGGACATCCGGGTCTCGAGCTCGTGGTAGCCCGTCGCGGTGACGCGCTCGGCGGCCGCCACGTCGTCCGCCGTCATGGGCCGGATGCGCAGGTCGGTCACCGGCACAACCTAGACCGGGGGGGCTCGGTCGGCGTGGCCATGCCCGGGTTGGGTACGTTCCATCGGTGCGCAAGGTCGGGATCGAGGAGGAGCTCCTGCTGGTGCACCCCGAGACGGGGGAGCTGGCCAACGCCGCGGCGGCCGTGCTCCACGACCACCGCACGGTGCACGACGACTCCCCACCTGCCTGGGCCACGACGGTTCTCGAGGGTGAGCTGCTGCGAGACATGCTCGAGACGCAGACCGACCCGACCGAGGACCTCGCCGAGATCGGTCGCCAGCTCCGGGAGGCACGACGCACGGCGATCGCGGCGGCGGAGGACGCCGGGGTAGCGGTCGCCGCGACCGGCACGGCGCCGCTGGGCAGCGGGACCCCCGTGGTCAGCCCCGACCCGCGATACCAGCGCATCGTGGAGGAGTTCGGCGACACCGGCCGCGGGGCGGGGACCTTCGGCATGCACGTGCACGTCGACGTCGACGACGACGAGGAGGGCGTGCGGATCATCGACGGGCTCCGGCCCTGGCTGCCGCTGCTCGTCGCGCTCTCGGCCAACTCGCCGTACGCCTCCGGCCGCGACACCGGGTACGCCTCCTGGCGCCAGCAGGTCTGGAGCCGATGGCCCTCGGCCGGCGCCTCGGAGCCCTACGGCTCGGTCGCGGAGTACCGCCGCGTCAGTGAGTCGCTGATCCGGCTCGGGGCGGCACTGGATGTCGGGATGCTCTACTACGACGCGCGCCTGTCCGCGTCGTACCCGACGGTCGAGATCCGGGTGGCCGACACCTGCACCGATGTCGAAGACGGACTGCTGGTGGCGGCGCTGGCGCGGGCTCTGGCGGAGACGCTCGCATCCGGGACGAGCGGAGGCGAGCAGCCGCGCACCGACCTCCTGCGCGCCGCCTGGTGGCGCGCGGCGCGCTACGGGCTGACCGGTGACCTGGTGCACCCGGTGACGTGGGAGC
>JBAUWD010000108.1:0-3071 GCA_049583575.1 Nocardioides sp. | reverse complement strand
TCGCGGCGACGAGCATCCCGGCGACGGCGAGCCAGGCGCCCCGCCGTGGGTGCCGCGGGCGGCGGGCTGCGCTCAGTGTCATCGGACTTCCCTTCGGCCGCAGATCACGCACATTCGATCGTGAAGTCTGCTCACCCTTGCACGGTTTGCAGGGGCGGTCAAGGAGCGAGGGACCCTGTCCGATGCCGGAAACGAGCAGAGTCGTGCGCGTACTGTGCACTCATGCGTCAAGAAGTGCGCCTCGGGTTGATCCTCCAGGAGCTCAACGCGAGCGGCTCGGTCGGCGTGACCGAGCTCGCCGCCAGGCTCGAGGTGTCCGAGGCCTCGGTCCGTCGCGACCTCCACCTGCTGGAGAACCAGAACCTCCTCACCCGCACCCACGGCGGTGCGGTCGCCTCGGGGGTGCTCTACGAGCTGCCGATGCGCTACCGAGGAGGCCAGCACCACGACGCCAAGCGCGCGATCGCGGCCGCCGCCGCCGAGCTGGTCACCCCCGACATCTCCTCGGTCGGCCTCAACGGCGGTACGACGACCACGGAGGTCGCCCGCGCGCTGGCCGCCCGGCCCGGTCTGCGCGTGGTGACCAACGCCCTCAACATCGCCTCGGAGCTGGCGGTGCGGTCCAACATCGAGCTGGTCGTGTGCGGCGGGAGTGCGCGGTCGGAGTCCTACGAGCTGGTGGGGCCGTTGGCCGAGCTGACGCTGGCCAACCTCAACCTCGACCTCGCCGTCATCGGGGTCGACGGCATCAGCGCGACCGCCGGCCTGACCACCCACCACGAGGTCGAGGCGCACACCAACCGAGCCCTGCTCCGGGCCGCGGAGCGGGTGGCGGTCGTCGCGGACTCCAGCAAGATCGGCCGGCGCGGGTTCGCCAAGATCGGCGACCTCGACGTCGTCGGCGACCTGATCACCGACGCGCTGGCGGCTCCCGACGACGTCGAGGCGCTGCGCGGCGCCGGGCTCCGGGTCCACCTGGTCGACATCGGGTGACGCCGGCCGCCGGACTCACGGTGACAGCGGCGTCCGGAGCGCCTCGGGCAGCAGGTCGCCATGCGCAGCCACCATGTCGTCGGCAAGGCGCCAGATCGCGTCCACCGGCAAGGTGGCCGCCGTGTTCGGGTCGACCATCATCGCGCGGCGCACCAGCTCGGGGCTCCCCTGTACGGCGGCCTGCACGGTGAGCTCGACCACCGACAGGAAGTGGCGGTTCAGCGCAGCACACGCGGGCGGCAGAGCCGCCACGGCCTGCGGTCGTGCGCCCTCGGCGTCGAGCAGACACGGCACCTCCACGCCCGCCCCGATCGGCAGGTCGGGTACGAGGTCCGCGTTCACGACGTTGGCCTGGATGGTGCGCGCCTGCCCGGTGACCAGGCTGTGCACCACCTGGGGTGCGTACTCGGCGGCCTCGTCCTCCGGCTCGACGTACCGCCCCTCGGCCACCAGCGGACCCAGCGCGTCGATCTCGGCGAGGTTGTCGGCGCTGATCTGCAGGTAGTCGCCGACCGGGATGCGGAGCCGCCGGATCTCGGCCTCGTCGTGGAGGTACCACGGGACGTACTCGCTCGAGTGCTCGCTGGTCTCGGTCGGGTAGTAGCCGAGCCGACGGTACATGTCGACGCGGACGCGCCGGCGCAGCTGAGGGTCGGCCGCTATCCGCTCGTCCAGCAGAGGGTACAGACTCTCGCCCGCGCGCTCCCAGCGCAGCAGCCAGGCCTGGTGGTTCACCCCGGCGCTGGCGAAGGTCACCTCACCCAGCGGCACCCCGACCAGCGCGGACAGGTCGTGCACGGTCCAGTACACGGAGTGGCACAGACCGAGCACCTTGAGGTCGGGGTGGCGTACGCCGAGGTACTGCACGTTCATCGCCATCGGGTTCGAGTAGTTGAGGAGCCAGGCGTCGGGACAGACCGCGTGCATGTCGCCGGCCAGCTCGTCGAGCACCACGAAGGTGCGCAGGGCCCGGAAGACGCCACCGACGCCCAGGGTGTCGGCGATGGTCTGGCGCAGGCCGTAGCGGGCCGGGACCTCGAAGTCGGTCACGGTCGCGGCATGCCCCCCGACGTTGACCATGTTGACCACGAAGTCGGCACCCGCCAGCGCCGCACGGCGCTCGCGCTCCGCGCGGACGACGACGGACCGGCCGTGCCGGGCGACCGCCAGCAGGGCCAGGTCGCGGGCCAGCCGCAGCCGGGCCTCGTCGATGTCGTGCAGGACCAGCGTGAGCGGCCCCAGGTCGTCGTACGACAGCAGGTCGCGGAGGAGCTGGCGGGTGAAGACCGCGGACCCCGCGCCCACGAAGCACACCGTCGTCATGGGCCGAGCATGCCAGTCTCGACGGCAAACGAGCAAGAAACTACACGCATCTTGATTGTTTCTGGACAGATCGGGCTCGTATCCGCCACGATGAGGCGGTGCCCCCCGACGACGTCCGAGCCTCCGGCCCGCGGTCGGGCGTGCTGGTCGTGGGTGACGCGAACCCCGACCTGGTGCTGCGTGGCGACGTGGTCCCGCGGTTCGGGCAGGCCGAGCAGCTGCTCGATGAGGCGGCGCTCGTGGTCGGTGGGTCGGCGGCGATCACCGCGCACGGGCTGGCGCGTCTCGGCCGGCCGGTCTTCCTGGTGGCCGCGATCGGCGACGACCTCTTCGGCGAGCGCCTGCGCGGGCAGCTGGGCGAGGCAGGGGTGGACGTCGACCGGGTCGTCGTACGCCCCGAGCTGCCCACGGGCCTGACCGTGGTCCTCAGCCGCGGTGCCGACCGCGCGATGCTGACCCACACCGGGGCGATCGACTCGCTGACGGGGTCGGAGGTGCGGACCGCCGTCGAAGACGTCGGCGGGCGGGGCGTGGTGCACGTGCACGTCGCGTCGCTCTACCTGCAGCCGGGGCTGCTCGCCGTACTGCCCGACGTGCTGCGGGCCGCCCAGGAGGCCGGGCTGACCACGTCGGTGGACACCAACGACGACCCGACCGGCCGGTGGTCCGGCCTCGACGCGCTGCTGCCGCACCTCGACGTCCTGCTGCCCAACCGGGCCGAGGTGACCGCCCTCGGCCAGGACTCCGATCCCCAC
>JBAUWD010000107.1:0-3393 GCA_049583575.1 Nocardioides sp. | reverse complement strand
AGGGCGACCACGGTGACGCCGCCGGCCACGAGCGCCATCCGGAGCGGGAGCGCCGCACCGGCGAACACGATGAATGCGGCCAGGCCGAGGGCGCCCATCAGCCGGTCGGCGCCGACGCTGACCAGCGCGTCACCTCGACCCAGACCCGTCCTCGTCAGCCGATGGATGCGCCACACGTCGGCGCCGAGGTGACCGGGCGTCAGCAGGCCGAGCAGCTCGCCCTCGGCGAACGCCCGCAGGTGCCAGCGGCGACTGAGGTCGGCGTTCGTCAGCACCCGCCAGCGCAAGGGACACAGGACGTACTTGCCGACCAGCCACGGCACCACGCCGATCAGCACCGGCCAGGGGTTGACGTGTGGCAGCCGGGGGAGCGTCACGACGGGGACCAGGATGCTCACGACCACGCCCAGGGCGAGGACGACTCGCGACTGGAGCAGGCTACGAAGGTGCATCTGCATCTCTCGACGGGCCAGGCGACGGGACATCCGGACCCGCGTGGGCCCGCACCACGAGTGAAGCAGAAGGGTGGGTGCCGTCGGGAGTGATCTCGGATATCACTCGGCACGGGCCGGACCCGGCACCGGTGCAGTGAGGCGACCCTTACTTGAAGCCGGTGCGGTATTAACGGCACACTGGTGTTGTGGAATTCGAGCGGACCGACACCGGCGACCAGCCGACGCGTGAGCGCGTCGCCCGGTCGATCCTGGTCAACGGGCCGTCGACCGCAGCCGACCTGGCCGAGCGCCTCGACCTGACGCCGGCCGCCGTACGCCGTCACCTCGAGCACCTGCTGGCCGAGGGGGTGCTGGAGAGCCGTGACCCGCGGCCCGGCGCCATCCGCGGCCGGGGCCGCCCGGCGAAGGTCTTCGTGATCACCGAGACCGGTCGCGCCCACTTCGACCAGCAGTACGACGACCTGGCCGTGCAGGCGCTCCGCTACCTCTCCGAGACCGGTGGCGACGACGCCGTGATGGAGTTCGCCCGCCGGCGCGTCGCGTTCATCGAGCGCGACTACGAGTCGGTCACCGCGGCCGACCCGGGCCTCAGCCCGGCCGAGGCGCTGGCCCGGGTGCTCTCCAGCGAGGGCTACGCCGCCTCGGTCCGCTCCCTGCCGCTCGTCGACGGCCTGGCCGCGGCCGAGCAGCTGTGCCAGCAGCACTGCCCGGTCTCGCACGTCGCGCACGAGTTCCCCCAGCTGTGCGAGGCCGAGACCGAGGCCATCGGCCACGTGCTCGGCCGACACGTGCAGCGCCTGGCCACCATCGCCCACGGCGACGGGGTCTGCACGACCTGCATCCCGCACCCCTTGGTCTCGGCCGGCGCGACCAACCACGTGCGCTCGACCACCTGGACCCGCTCGACCACCGAGGAGAAGCTGTGACGTCCATCGAAGAGCTCAACCCCGAGCTGCAGGGCATCGGCCGCTACCAGTTCGGCTGGGCCGACCGCGACGACGCCGGGGCCGTGGCCAAGCGCGGCCTCAACGAAGACGTCGTCCGCGACATCTCCGGCAAGAAGTCCGAGCCGCAGTGGATGCTCGACCTGCGCCTGAAGGGCCTCAAGCTCTTCGGCCGCAAGCCCATGCCCACGTGGGGCTCCGACCTGTCGGGCATCGACTTCGACAACATCAAGTACTTCGTCCGCTCCACCGAGAAGCAGGCGGCCTCGTGGGAGGACCTGCCCGAGGACATCAAGAACACCTACGACAAGCTCGGCATCCCCGAGGCGGAGAAGCAGCGCCTCGTGGCCGGCGTCGCGGCGCAGTACGAGTCGGAGGTCGTCTACCACCAGATCCGTGAGGACCTCGAGGAGCAGGGCGTCATCTTCCTCGACACCGACACGGCCCTCAAGGAGCACCCGGACCTGTTCCGTGAGTACTTCAACACCGTGATCCCGGTCGGCGACAACAAGTTCGCGGCACTCAACACCGCGGTGTGGTCCGGCGGCTCGTTCATCTACGTGCCGAAGGGGGTGCACGTCGACATCCCGCTGCAGGCCTACTTCCGCATCAACACCGAGAACATGGGCCAGTTCGAGCGCACGCTGATCATCGTCGACGAGGACGCCTACGTGCACTACGTCGAGGGCTGCACCGCGCCGATCTACAGCAGCGACTCGCTGCACTCGGCCGTGGTCGAGATCATCGTCAAGAAGGGCGGCCGCTGCCGCTACACCACCATCCAGAACTGGTCGAACAACGTCTACAACCTCGTCACCAAGCGGGCCACCTGCGAGGCGGGCGCCACCATGGAGTGGGTCGACGGGAACATCGGCTCCAAGGTGACCATGAAGTACCCCGCCATCTACCTGATGGGCGAGCACGCCAAGGGCGAGACGCTGTCGATCGCGTTCGCCGGCGAGGGCCAGCACCAGGACGCCGGCGCCAAGATGGTCCATGCGGCGCCGCACACCTCGAGCTCGATCCTGAGCAAGTCGGTGGCGCGCGGCGGCGGGCGCACGTCGTACCGCGGGCTGATCCAGGTCAACGAAGGTGCCCACGGCTCGAAGTCCAACGTGCTGTGCGACGCGCTGCTGGTCGACCAGATCAGCCGGAGCGACACCTACCCCTACGTCGACATCCGCGAGGACGACGTGTCCATGGGGCACGAGGCCAGCGTCTCCAAGGTGAGCGACGACCAGCTCTTCTACCTGATGAGCCGCGGCATGGGGCAGGACGAGGCGATGGCGATGATCGTGCGCGGCTTCGTCGAGCCGATCGCCAAGGAGCTGCCGATGGAGTACGCCCTCGAGCTGAACCGGCTCATCGAGCTCCAGATGGAGGGCGCTGTCGGATGACGTCCGCTGTCGCGGACGCGCTCGAGGTCGAGCGCGTCGAGTCCCACCTGCACCCGACCGGCTCCTTCGCGGTCGACGACCACCCGGTTCCGACCGGGCGCGAGGAGATCTGGCGCTTCACCCCGCTCAAGCGGCTGCGGGGTCTCCACGCCGACGCGGCCCTCGACGGCGCCGGCGTCGGCGCCGAGTACGACGCGCCCGAGGCCGTCGTGATCGAGCCGCTGTCCGCCGACAGCCCGCTGATCGGCACGAGCGGGTTCGTCCCGACCGACCGCATCGCGGCCCGTGTCTGGCACGAGAGCGTCCAGCGGTTCGCCGTCTCGGTCCCGGCCGACACCGAGCTCGACCGGCCGGTCTTCGTGACGCTCACCGGCACCGACGTCGAGCACGCCACGGCGAGCCACGCCGTGATCACGGCCGGCGCGCACAGCCGGGCGACCGTCGTCCTGCGCTTCGTGGGCTCGGCGACCCTGGCCGACAACGTCGAGATCGTGGTCGGCGACGGCGCCGACCTGACGGTGGTCAGCATCGACGACTGGGCCGACGACGCCGTCCATGTCGGTCACCGGCATGCCAAGGTCGGTCGCGACGCGCGCT
>JBAUWD010000106.1:0-9215 GCA_049583575.1 Nocardioides sp. | reverse complement strand
CGCAGCGCCCCTCGGTGGTGCTCCGCGGCTCGCGGCTCTCCATCACGCTGGACAACCAGGTGCAGGGCGGAGACTTCCGGCGGCTGGGGCTGTCCCTGGCCGTCCTCGACGACACCGGGACCGCCCGTGAGGTTCCCGTCGGCCCCTATCCCGACGGGCGCTCCACGGCCAGCGTCCGGCTGCCCGACTGCAGCGCCGGCTGCCAGCTCCAGACCGTCAGCTTCGGCGGCCCCGACGCCCTCGTCGAGGCGATGCACGGCACGGTGACGATCGACGGGTTCACCGTCGACGGGCGACGGGTGCCGGGCGCGCTGGACGCACCGTGGCGTACCGCCTCGTCGCAGGTCGGCTCCCGCTCGGCCGTCGTGGGCCGGCCCCGGCTGGGCGGCGGCCGGCTCACGGTGTCGTTCCGGGCCGGCAGCTCCGACTCCTACGCCGGCATCAGCCCGACCGACGTACCCGCCGCCATCCCGGTGCTCTGGGGCCGCTCGGCCACCCAGGTCACCCACCTGCCGACCGGCTCGTCGGGCCTCTTCCCGATCCGCTCGGTCGGCACCGCAGAGGCGGTGCCGCTCCGCGGGCCGTCCGGGCTGCTCATGGACTTCACGATGTTCAACCGGAGCACCACGCCGGGCAACAGTGAGAACCACGTCTACGTCTGGGCACGCGCCGACACTCCGCAGCCCGTCCTCGACAAGCTCGCTGCTCGCGGTCTCGCGAACCCCCGCACCGAGGCCCGGGCGCGGCAGCTGCTCGACCAGGACGCGTTCGCGCTGGCCCTCCGGCTCTACGTCGTGGTGACGATGCTGGTGATCCTGCTCGCCCTGGCCGGGCTCGTGGCCAACCTCGCCGTCCAGCTTCCGCCGCGGCGGCGAGACGCGGCGTCGCTGCGCGTCGTCGGCGTGAGACGTCGCTCGATCATGGCCGGCATCGTGGGCGAGTTCCTGGTCGTGATCGGCGCCGCGGCGCTGTCCGGTGTGGCCGCCGGCGCACTCGCGCAGTACGTCGTCGTCCGCACCGTCACGCTCGGCTTCGCCGACACCGAGCTCACACCGCGGGTGCTGCCGTCGTTCCACCTCGGCACCGGGCTCCGGCTCAGTGCGGCGGTCGTCGTCGTACTGCTGGTGCTCGCGTCCGGCTTCGCGATCCTCACCGTGCGCGGTGCCCGCACGTCGTCCCTCCGCGAGGACGCCCGGTAGCCGCCCCGCAGGCTCGGCCCGCGGGGACGTGGAAACCGGGGTGCGCCCGGGTGCGCCCGTCGCGGACAATGGCTGCTCGTGGGCCACCTGGACGTCGCCGGAGTGCGTTTCGAGCTGCCCGACGGACGGGTCCTGCTCGACGACGTGTCGTTCCGCGTCGGCGACGGCGCCAAGGTCGCCCTGGTCGGGGCCAACGGGGCTGGCAAGACCACGCTGCTGCGCCTGATCGCCGGCGACCTGGTGCCGCACGCCGGCGTCGTCACCCGCAGCGGCGGGCTGGGCGTGATGCGCCAGATGGTCGGGAACGACCTGACCGACGACCCCTCGGTGGCCGACCTGCTGCTCTCGGTCTCGCCCGGGCGCGTGCGTGCGGCCGCCGCCGACCTGGAGCGCTGGGAGCTGGCGCTCATGGAGACCGACGACGAGAAGACCCAGCTGAGGTACGCCGAGGCGCTCGCGGAGTACGCCGACGCGGGTGGCTACGAGCTCGAGGTCGTCTGGGACGTGTGCACGGTGCGCGCGCTCGGGCTGCCGTACGACCGCGCCAAGTACCGCCTGCTGTCCACGCTGAGCGGAGGCGAGCAGAAGCGGCTGGTGCTGGAGTACCTGCTGGCCGGTCCGGACGAGGTGCTGCTCCTCGACGAGCCCGACAACTTCCTCGACGTCCCGGGCAAGATCTGGCTGGAGGAGCGGATCCGCGAGTCGGACAAGACGATCCTCTTCGTGAGCCACGACCGCGAGCTGCTCAACAACACCGCGACCCGGATCGTCACCGTCGAGCTCGGCGCCGCCGGCAGCGGCAACTCGGTGTGGACCCACCCGGGCGGCTTCACGTCGTACCACGAGGCCAGGCGCGACCGGTTCCTGCGCTTCGAGGAGCTGCGCCGACGCTGGGACGAGGAGCACGCCAAGCTCCGCGCGCAGATGCTGATGTACAAGCAGAAGGCGGCGTACAACTCCGACATGGCCTCGCGCTACCAGGCCGCGCAGACTCGGCTGCGCAGGTTCGAGGAGGCCGGGCCGCCGACCGAGCAGCCGCGCGAGCAGCACGTCGCGATGCGGCTGCGCGGGGGGCGGACCGGCAAGCGGGCGGTGGTCTGCGAGCACCTCGAGCTGACCGGGCTGATGAAGCCGTTCGACCTCGAGGTCTGGTACGGCGAGCGGGTGGCGGTGCTGGGCAGCAACGGCTCGGGCAAGTCGCACTTCCTGCGGCTGCTCGCCGCCGGCGGGTCGGACCCCGACGTGGAGCACCGTCCGGTCGACGACACCAGGATCGAGCCGGTCCGGCACACCGGCTCGGCCAAGCTCGGCGCCCGGGTGCGGCCCGGATGGTTCGTGCAGACCAACGAGCATCCCGAGCTGCTCGGCCGCACCCTGCTGGAGATCCTGCATCGCGGGGACGAGCACCGCGACGGCATGGGTCGTGAGGCGGCCGCCCGGGTGCTCGACCGCTACGAGCTGGCGCACGCGTCGGAGCAGCGTTTCGAGTCCCTGTCGGGCGGGCAGCAGGCGCGGTTCCAGATCCTCCTGCTCGAGCTCTCCGGCGCGACCCTGCTCCTGCTCGACGAGCCCACCGACAACCTCGACGTGCAGTCGGCCGAGGCCCTGGAGGCCGGGCTCGAGGCGTTCGAGGGGACCGTCGTCGCGGTCACCCACGACCGCTGGTTCGCCCGCGGCTTCGACCGGTTCCTGGTGTACGGCGCGGACGGCGAGGTCTACGAGTCCGACGGCCCGGTCTGGGACGAGACCCGGGTCCGCCGCGCCCGGTGAGCCCGCCGAGTCGGCGCAAACAGACGCGCAAGATGCGCCGAGTCGGCGCAAACAGACAATCAAAATGCGCCGAGTCGTCTTGAGCCGACTCGGCGATGCCGGCGACGTGCCACCGAGTCATCGGGTGCCGACTCGGTGGCACGGGACCCGGGCGCGTCACCGGCGCTGGACGCTGCCCGGGCCCCGAGTTCAGGGGCCAGCACTCAGCCGGTCGAGGTCATGAGGCGGTCGAGGTCATGAGTTCGTGGTCGCGGCGTCGGAGTCGAGAGTGATCCGGACGGTGTGCGCGGTCCCGCCTCGGGTGTAGGTGACCGACACGGACTGGCCGGGGCGGTAGGACCGGATGGTCGCCACCAGCGAGTCGGACGACGTGATCAGGTGGTCGTCGACCTTGGTGATCACGTCACCGGCCCGGAGCCCGGCGTTCTGGGCCGCCGACCCGTTGTCGACCTGCTGGATCTTCGCGCCGTCGGTGACCTGGGCGCCGTTGGCGGCGTTCTCGACACCGATGCCGAGCCGCGCGTGCGTCGGGGTCTCGCCCTTGATCATCTGCTGGACGATCGGCAGCACCTCGTCGATCGGGATGGCGAACCCGAGGCCGATCGAGCCCGGCTCGCCGCCGGAGGTGGTGTTGCTCGCGGTCTGGATGGCCGCATCGATGCCGACGACCTCGCCCGAGAGGTTGACCAGAGGGCCGCCGGAGTTGCCCGGGTTGATCGCAGCGTCGGTCTGGATGGCCGGGTAGACCGTCTGGTTCCCCTGGCTGACCGTGCCGACGTCGACCGGCCGGTCGAGGGCGCTGACGATGCCGCTCGTGACGGTGGCGTCGAGACCGAACGGCGACCCGATCGCCACGACGCTCTGCCCGACCTGCAGGCTGGACGAGTGGCCGAGCGTGGCCGGCGTGAGGTGCTTGACCCCTTGGGCCTGGATCACCGCGGTGTCGGTGAGCGGATCGGTTCCGAGCACCTTGGCGGGGGCGTGCGAGCCGTCGTTGAAGGCCACGTCGAGCGAGCCGCCCTTGCCGGCCAGGGCGACGACGTGGTTGTTGGTGAGGATCTTGCCGTCCGCGCTGAGGATGATGCCGGACCCGGAGCCGGACCCGTTGGCGCCCGAGACGTTGATCATGACCACCGAGGGCAGCACGTTGTGGGCGACCTTCTCGATGGAGCCGCCGGTGGCCGTCTGGGCGGTCGAGCCACCGACCTGCGTGAGCACCGGCGACGACTCGGCCGGGGTGTCGTGGGTCGACGTCCAGAGGGCCGCCCCACCGACCCCGGCCGCGCCGCCGAGGAGCAGGCTGGCCGCCACCACTGAGGCGGCCAGCCTCTTCCCGCGCACCCCGCCCGACGGACGGTCCGGTGGGAGTACCGGACCGACAGCGTCGGGGGTGGTGCCGATGGCCGGTCCCTCCTCCCCGCCGGGGGTCGCGGGAGCCCCGTATCCGTACGGCGACCAGGTCGCGGGCGGCGCGGGCGGCTCTTGGTTCCACTCGGGACCGCTCTGCGGCTCCTGGTCGCCGTACGGAGGCTCGTTGGTCATGGCCCTCAGGTTGCCGGGTCAGCCTGTGACGTTCCTGAGACACCGCTGGGGGCCTTCGAAGAAGCCTCGGCCGGCCCGGCCAGGCGACGGACCGCGTCGCCGGGGCGGACCCGACCTCCTCGGACGACCCGCGCGTTGAGGCCGCGCAGCCGCAGCCGCGTGCCCTCCTCGCTGTTCACGAAGGCCACCGCGTCGGGCCCGAACCTGGCCAGGAACTTGCGGCAGCCCGCGTGCGGCTTGGCCGTCACCTCGAGGACGGCGTCGTCGCCGACGGCGAAGCGGGTGCCGGCGGGGAGCCGGTCGTGCGAGAGGTCGAGGTCGACGTACAGCTGGTCGCCCGCGAGTGCACGCTCCTCGTCGGTGTCGGCCAGCAGGCCGACCATGCGAGAGCTCATCACGGTGACCATCGCGTCGAGATGCCGGCCCTCGGCGACCGCTCGGGACGTCGCCCGGGAGAGCCAGTTGTCACCGACGAGACCGTCGGCCTCGTGCAGCACGCCCTCGTCGAGCAGCTCGCGGACGCCGTTCGACGGCCGCCGTACGACGAGGTCCAGCGTGCCAGCCTCGGCGGGCGCGGCACGCAGGTGGTCGAGGTGGGACTCGAGGTGGGCGGCGGTCCGGTACGGCACGCCCCGATCCTGCCGAGCCGACCGGCCGCCTGTCGCGCCGATTCCCCGGCCGGTCGCCCGGCAAGGCCTAGGCTGCGCCCGGTGAGGACACCGTGGCGCAGCTGGGACTGGAACCTCCGCAGCTGCGGTCGCGTCGGGCACGTGACCTGGCGGCCGACCGAGCGCGAGCTCGCGGAGCGGATCCACGTCGAGACCGTCGACGGCGAGGCATGGCGCTGTCTGCGGTGCGGCACCTTCGTGGTGGGGGAGCCCCACGGCACGGGCCCCGCCGAGGACGCGCCGTTGGTGCTCCGCGGGAGGGCGCTGCGTGATGCGTTCATCCTGCGGCTGCTGGCGGCCGAGCGGCTCATCCGCGGCGTACTGCTCGTCGCGCTGGCCTACGGGGTCTACAGGTTCAACGGGGCCCGGGACTCGCTCCAGCGCGTCTTCAACGAGTACCTGCCGACCCTGAAGCCCCTCGCCGACAAGCTCGGCATCGACCTGCAGAGCACCGGGCCGGTCAAGCTGATCCAGAAGGCCCTGAACGCGAACCACAGCACCCTCGAGCTGGTGGCGATCGGCGTGCTCGCGTACGGCGCGCTGGAGCTGCTCGAGGGTGTCGGCCTGTGGCTGATGAGGCGTTGGGGCGAGTACGTCGCGGTCGTCGGCACCGCGGTGTTCATCCCGCTGGAGATCTACGAGCTGGTCGACAAGGTCACCTGGCTACGGCTGGTGGCGTTCGCCCTCAACGTGTTCGCCGTGGTCTACATCGTGTGGACCAAGCGACTGTTCGGCTTCCGCGGCGGTCGCGAGTCGTTCGAGGCCGAGCGGCACTCCGCGTCACTGCTCGAGGTCGAGCGGGCTGCTGCGTAGCCCTCGGGCTGAGCCTGCGAAGCCCGCACGGGCGGAGGGTCGAGCGAGCGCACGGCCGAGCTCGCGAGGTCGTGACCGCGGGTCGAGACCCGGTGACGGTGCCTGACGCGGTGACCCCAGCTCGACCGACAGCGGTCGCGTCACGCCCAGCGCTGGGCGGCCGGCACGAAGTCGAGGGTGCGGGCACCGGTGTAGATCTGCTTGGGCCGCGCGATCTTCTGCTCCTTGTCCTGCACGAGCTCGAGCCACTGGGCCAGCCAGCCCGGGGTGCGCCCGATCGCGAACAGCACGGTGAACATCTCCGGCGGGAACTGGAAGGCCTCGTAGATCAACCCGGAGTAGAAGTCGACGTTGGGGTAGAGCTTGCGCGAGACGAAGTAGGCGTCCTCGAGCGCGATCTTCTCCAGCTCCTGGGCGATCTCGAGCAGCGGGTTGACCCCGGTCACCTCGAACACGTCGTCGCAGGCCTTCTTGATGATCTTGGCGCGCGGGTCGTAGTTCTTGTAGACCCGGTGGCCGAAGCCCATCAGCCGCTCGTCGCCGTTCTTCACGCCCTTGATGAAGTCGGGGACGTTCTCCTTCGAGCCGATCCGGCGCAGCATCCGCAGCACGGCCTCGTTCGCGCCGCCGTGGAGAGGGCCGTAGAGCGCGGCGACACCGCCGGCGACGGCGGAGTACGGGTCGACCTGCGAGGAGCCGATGGAGCGCACGGCGTTGGTCGAGCAGTTCTGCTCGTGGTCCGCGTGCAGGATGAAGAGCACGTCGAGGGCCTTCACCAGGCGCTCGTCGGCGGCGAAGCGGTCCTCGCTCATCCGGAACAGCATCGACAAGAAGTTGGCGGTGTAGCCGAGCTCGTTGTCGGGGTACACGAAGGGCTTGCCCTGCGCGTGGCGGAACGACCACGCCCCCAGCGTGGGCATCTTCGCGATCATCCGCACGATCTGGAGCTGGCGGACCTCGTCGTCGTCGATGTCGCGGGCGTCGGGGTAGAACGTCGACAGCGCGCCCACGGAGGCCAGCAGCATGCCCATCGGGTGGGCGTCGTACCGGAAGCCCTCCATGAAGCTCTTGACGTTCTCGTGCACGAACGTGTGGTAGGTGATGTCGTGCACCCAGCGCTCGTACTCGGTCTTGCCGGGCAGCTCGCCGTGGATCAGCAGGTAGGCGACCTCGAGGAAGGTCGACTTCTCCGCCAGCTGCTCGATCGGGTACCCGCGGTACTCCAGGATCCCCTCGTCGCCGTCGATGAACGTGACGGAGCTCCGGCACGAGGCGGTGTTGACGAAGCCGGGGTCGTAGACCGCCAGCGGAGCCCCGGAGGCGTCCTTGATCCGGCCGAGATCCGCGCCCTTCACGGCGCCGTGCTCGATGGGTACGTCGTACTCCTGGCCGGTGCGGTTGTCCCGGACGGTGAGTGAGTCGTTCACCGCTCCAACCTAGTCCCGGCTCCGGCCGAGGGCGAATCACGATCGGGCGTTCTGGAATTGGCCGCCGACCCGGCCAGCCGGTAGATTGTGCGGTCGCGACTCCTGCCGCTCCACGTGTCGTCGGTCGAGCCTGTCGAGACCACGGACGCGGGGCAGACCCGGACGCCCTGCTTGATCCACGAAGCAGCGAGCCGGGCAGTGTTCGTCAGAGGTCGTGGCAGCACCCCGGTGGGCGACCGTCCGCCGGACCCACGAACGAATGAGGCAGACGCACGTGCGTACGTACAGCCCGAAGCCCGGTGACATCCATCGCGAGTGGCACGTCATCGATGCCACCGACGTGATCCTCGGTCGGCTCGCCGTCCAGACGGCCAACCTCCTCCGCGGCAAGCACAAGCCCACCTTCGCCCCCCACATGGACATGGGCGACTTCGTCATCGTCGTCAACGCCGACAAGGTCGCCCTCACCGGCGACAAGCTGAGCAAGAAGCTCATGTACCGCCACTCCGGCTACCCCGGCGGGCTCACCGCCACGCCGGTCGGCCAGCAGCTCGAGAAGGACTCCCGCAAGGTCATCGAGCAGGCCGTGTGGGGCATGCTCCCGAAGAACAAGCTCGGCCGCCAGGTGCTCAAGAAGCTCAAGGTGTACGCCGGCCCCACCCACCCCCACGAGGCCCAGCAGGCCAAGCCGTTCGAGATCGCTCAGGTCTCCCAGTGACCCCGGCGACCGACCAGAGAAGCGAAGGTAATCCCGTGGCTGACGACACCACCACCGAGTCAGAGGTCGAGACCGAGGTCTTCGAGGCCGACGAGCAGGGCGTGGCCTACACGTCGGAGAGCGCCGGCGCCGCCGAGGCCTCCCGTCCCGCGACCGTCGCCCCAGCGGCCGCCACCGGGCGTCGCAAGGAGGCCGTGGCCCGGGTCCGCATCATGCCGGGCACCGGCGTGTGGACCGTCAACGGCCGCACGCTCGACTCCTACTTCCCGAACAAGCTCCACCAGCAGGTGGTGAACGAGCCGTTCGCCGCGCTCGGGCTCGAGGGCCGGTTCGACGTGATCGCCCGCATCCACGGCGGTGGCATCACCGGCCAGGCCGGTGCGCTACGCCTCGGCGTGGCCCGGTCGCTCAACGCCGTCGACGTGGAGGCCAACCGGCCCACCCTGAAGAAGGCCGGCCTGCTGACCCGGGACGCCCGCGTGATCGAGCGCAAGAAGGCCGGTCTGAAGAAGGCCCGTAAGGCACCGCAGTTCAGCAAGCGCTGACCCGTCCCCGATGCCTCGCATCTTCGGCACCGACGGGGTCCGCGGGCTCGCCAACGGTGTGGTCACCGCCGAGCTCGCGGTCGACCTCGGCGTGGCCGCGGCGCGCGTGCTGGTCGCCCACGGTGGCTACACCGGGCAGCGTCCGGTGGCTGTCGTGGGTCGCGACACCCGGATCTCCGGGCAGTTCCTCGAGCACGCGGTGGTCGCGGGTCTGGCGTCCGCAGGTGTCGACGTGCTCCGGCTGCGGGTGCTGCCGACCCCCGGTGTCGCCTACCTGACCGAGGCCCTCGGCGCCGACCTCGGCGTGGTGATCTCCGCCTCCCACAACCCCATGCCGGACAACGGCATCAAGTTCCTGGCTCGCGGCGGCGTCAAGCTCGACGACTCCCTCGAGCTCGAGATCGAGGCCAGTCTCGGCGAGGACTGGGACCGTCCGACCGGCGCCGACATCGGCCGCGTCACGCCGTACGCCGCGGGCGTCGACGAGTACGCCGACCACCTCGTCGGGACCCTCGACCGTCACCCGGCCGGCC
>JBAUWD010000105.1:0-1939 GCA_049583575.1 Nocardioides sp. | reverse complement strand
GCCCGACGCCGAACACCACCAGCGGCGGCACGACGCCGGTCCAGTACGACGTGCCCGCGCCGACCCGCGACAGCCAGGCCACCGCCACCGCCATCACCAGCGGGCCGGCCGTCATCGGGATGCGGGGCCCGATCCGGCTCCCCAGCTGGCCGCCGCGGGAGGCCAGCAGCAGCATCAGCACCGTGATCGGGAGCAGCGACATGCCGGCCTCGAGTGCGCCGTACCCGAGGACCGTCTGCAGGTCGAGGACGAGGAAGAAGGTCACCGCGCCCAGCGCGGCGTACACGAGGAGCGTCATGGCGTTCGCCGCGCTGAAGGTGCGGGAGGCGAAGAGAGTCAGCGGCATCATCGGGTGGGCGGACCGGCGCTCGACCAGCACGAACCCGGTCCCCGCGAGGACGCCCACGGCGAGGGCGGGAAGCGCCAGCTGACTGTGCCACTCGATCAGCCAGTAGGTGAGGCCACCGAGGCTCAGCGCGGCGAGCACCGCCCCGGGTACGTCGAAGCGGCCCTCGCTCGTGGTGCGGGTCTCGGGCACGAACCGCCAGGTCGCGGCCACGGTCAGGGCCGCGATCGGGGCGTTGATCAGGAAGATCCAGCGCCAGTCGGCGTACTGCACGAGCCCGCCGCCGACGAACGGCCCGAGTGCCGCGGCGATGCTGCCCAGCCCCGTCCAGGAGCCGATGGCGCGGCCGCGGTCGGCCGGCACGAAGACCGCCTCGATGATGGCCAGGCTGCCGGGGGTCAGCAGGGCGCCACCGACGCCCTGGAGCACTCGCGCGATGATCAGCAGCCGGACGTCTGGGGCGATCCCGCACACCAGCGACGCCACCATGAACCAGACCACGCCGACCACGAACACCCGTCGCCGGCCCAGCCGGTCGCCGAGCGCGCCGCCGAGCAGGATCAGGCTGGCCAGCATCAGCAGGTAGCCGTTGGTGATCCACTGCAGCTGGGCCAGGCTCGCCCCCAGGTCCTTGCCGATGGTCTTGAGGGCGACGTTGACGACCGTCCCGTCGAGCATCGCCATGCCGGAGCCGAGCACCGCCGCCAGCACCACACCGCGGCCGGTCGCCGAGGAGTACTCGATGGTTCCGGCGCTCACGGTCGCGACCCCCACGCCGCGCGGCCGGTCACGGGCGGAGTGCCTGTCCCGAGATCCACGCGATGTCGTCGGCGGTCTCGGCCGGCGTACCCGCCGGATGGACGACGTGGGAGAGGACGACCCGCACCACCATGTCGATCGCCGCGTCGAGCAGCCGGTCGTCGACCGCCAGCGGGTAGGTCCGCACGCGGGCGCGCACCGTCTCGGTCGCGGCCAGCACGAGCGCGTCGTTGCGGGTCGTCAGCAGGGGCAGCAGCTCGGTCTCCGCGCCGTACGACGCGGAGACGACGGCCTGCAGCAGGGCGTTCGTGCGGGCGAGCTCGAGTACGCCGCGCGCGGCCGCCCGGATCGCGTCGACCAGGATCTCCGGGTGCCGGTCGAACGCCTCCTCGACGACGGCCAGGAACTTGGCGAGCTCGGCCAGCACCATCTCCTCGGCGAGCTGCGGCTTGGTGCCGACCTCGTTGTAGACCGTCTGCCGCGACACCCCGACCCGGTCGGCGAGCTTGCCCATCGTGACCCCGGCCCACCCGACCTCC
Organism: Nocardioides sp.; assembly: GCA_049583575.1. GTDB lineage: Bacteria > Actinomycetota > Actinomycetes > Propionibacteriales > Nocardioidaceae > Nocardioides. The sequence goes on along the minus strand of JBAUWD010000105.1, from coordinate 295 downwards.
AGGGTCAGCGCCGCCGCGGCCGCGACGACCCGTTCGTGCGTGGTGGCCGCCGCGGCGGGAGGGGCTGAGGTCACACGCGCAGTCTAGGAAGCGACAGCGTGCTCGACCGCCACGAAGTCGACCTTCTCGCGGACGCCGCAGTCGGGGCAGCACCAGTCGTCGGGGACCTCCGACCACGCCGTCCCCGCGGCGAAGCCCTCCTTCTCGTCCCCCTGGACCACCTCGTAGGTGTACCCGCACCCGGGACACCGCCACACCAGCGCCCCGTCCGGGTCGTGGCCGGACGACGGCGGCA
>JBAUWD010000104.1:0-11655 GCA_049583575.1 Nocardioides sp. | reverse complement strand
GCGTACGAGGCGAACCAGCGGCTCCGCGACGCGCGGCCGGCGAGCAGCGGCTCGAGCCGTCCGCCGGTCTCCTCGGCCCGCATCGCGGTGCCGAGGTGGACGGCCAGACCGGTCACGATGACCGCGTCGTAGATGGCGATCAGCCAGAAGATGCCGTCGGCGGAGATCGTCAGGCCGGCGCCGAGCGCACGGGCCATGTCGGGGTTGCCGGCCAGAGCGTCGAGCAGCTGCTGGGCCAGGGAGCCGAACATGCCGGCGAGGACCAGGGTGCCGGCCAGCCAGGCCAGCACGGTCCCGCGCTCCTGGTGCAGGGCCAGGCCGGGGATGGTCCGCAGCAGGCCCCCGGCTTCGGGGCGGCCGGGCCGGGCCGGGAGCAGAGCCCCACCGAGGTCGCGGTGCGCCGAGAGCCGCAGCGCCGCACCGACGAGTACGACGCTGAACCCGAGCGGGATCAGCAGCGTCCACCAGCGCATCGCACCGAAGGCGGCCGCCTTCTCCGCCCAGCCCAGGGGGGAGAGCCAGGTGATCCAGGTGTCGGTCACGTCGCCGATGCCGCGCAGCGCATAGGAGACCACCAGCACGCCCAGGGTCGCGGCGTAGACGCCGCGCGCGTGCAGCACCAGGTGCGAGACCACCGCCGCCAGGGCCGTGAACAGCAGTGCGAGAGCTCCCAGGGAGACGGAGTAGAGCAGGGCCCGGTCCCAGGAGATGCCGGCGGCGGCGAGCGAGGCGGTGAAGACGGCGACGACCAGCCCGATGGTGACGGCGGACGTGGCCAGCGCCCCGATGAGCGGGGCTCGCCGGTCCACCCGCCCCCCCAGCGTCGCCTCCAGGCGCCCGCTCTCCTCCTCACGCCGGGTGCCGCGGGCGATCAGCGCGATCCCCAGCAGCGGCACGAGGAAGCTCGCCAGGAAGCCGAACTCGTCCTGGATCACCCCGCCGAGGGTGTTGATCCCCTCGACGTGCCCGTTGATCACGCGGAGCGCGCCCCCGGTCACCGCGTCGGCATAGGACTGGATCTTCTCCGGGGTGTCGTAGGTCGCGTGGATCGAGGCCGCGGTCCCGGCCATCGAGGCTCCCAGGCCCAGCACCCAGGCGGCCAGCTCCATCTTGCGGGTCCGCCAGGTCAGGCCGAGGACGGGCCGGAGGCCCACGGGTGCCAGCGCGCTCATCGCGTCGCCCCGGTCGTGGCCGCGTGGTCCACGTGCCGGCCGCTCTCGTCGCTGTCGGACTCGACCTGGTCGCCGTACTCGCTGAGGAACAGCTCCTGCAACGTCGGCGGGGTCACGGTGAGGCTGACGATGCCGGCCCGGTGGAGCTGCCCGACGGCCGCGTCGAGGTGCCGGGCGTCGACGCGGAACCGGGTGGACACCGAGCCGCCGTCGGGGGAGAGCTCCAGGTCGCTCACCCCGGCCTCGGCGTCCAGCCGGTCCGGCCTGCTGCGCGTCATCGCCGAGACCTCGGTGCGCGCGTGCTTGCGGAGCCCGGCGAGACTGCCGGTGCTCACAGTGCGGCCCAGGCGGATGATGCTGACCCGGTCGGCCAGCGCCTCGACCTCGCTGAGGATGTGGCTGGACAGCAGGACCGTGCAGCCCTCGTCGCGGCGTCGGCGGACCCAGCTCTGGAAGGTCTGCTCCCGCAGCGGGTCCAGCCCCGAGGTCGGCTCGTCGAGGATCAGCAGCTCCGCCTGCGCGGACAGTGCGGCCACCAGTGCCACCTTCTGCCGGTTGCCCTTGGAGTAGTCGCGGACCTTCTTGGTCGGGTCCAGCTCGAACTCCGCGACCAGCTCGTCACGACGGGCGCGGTCCACCCCGCCGTAGGTCGAGCCGAGGACGTCCAGGCACTCTCCGCCGGTCAGACCTGGCCACAGCGCGACGTCGCCGGGCACGTAGGCCAACCGTCCGTGCAGGTGGGCCGCGTCGTGCCAGGGGTCCTGGCCGAACAGCTCGGCGGTGCCGCCGCTCCTGCGGATCAGGCCGAGCAGAATGCGGATGGTGGTCGACTTCCCCGCACCGTTGGGGCCGAGGAACCCGTGCACCTCGCCGGGCGCCACCTCGAGGTCGAGACCGTCGAGAGCCACGCTGCGGCCGAAGCTCTTGCGCAGCTGGTCGGTGCGGATCACGTGCTCAGACATCAGTCCTCCTGGGTAGGGAGCAGGTCGGGGATGCGGAAGACACCGCTGCGGTAGACGCCGTTGGCCACCTCGGTCCAGCGTTCGAGGCCCTCGCGAGAGAGCGGGTCCTGGTCGAGGACCTCGATGAGCTGGGGCCGCAGCAGGATCAGCGCCAGGTCGTTGGCCAGCAGGAACGCCGCCAGCGTGTCCGGGTCGTCGGTGGCCTCGACGAAGCCCGCCTCGGCGAGCCGGCCCATGAGGGCCCGGGTCAAGGCGAACCACCGGGCGAAGAGCGCGCTGCCCTGGCCGGCGAGCAGCATCCGGCGCAGGTACGCCGGCAGCGGCGAGTCCGCTGGTATCGCCGCGGCGAACACCTCGCTCAGCGAGGAGGAGCTGCCGGCGGCGAGCATCTCACCGGGGTCCTGCTCGAGCGCCGCGAGCATCTCGTCGAACATGCCGGCGGCGTACTCGTCGACCGCGGAGCGGAGTCCTTCCTTGCCGCCGTAGTGGTGCACGACCAGCGCGGCCGAGACGTCGGCCTCGGCCGCCACCTCGCGCAGCGTCACCGACTCGGGGCCGCGGTCGGCGAACAGCCGCAGCGCCGCGTTGCGGATGATGGCCCGTGCCGTCAGGTCGCGGTCGGTTGAACTCACGTTCGGGATTCTAAACAAGTGTTCAGCCAGCAGGCAAGTCGAGGTCAGGGGGCGGCGAAGGGCCGGACCGGCGCCGAGGTTGCACCACAGCCCTGGCCGTCGCGACCTCGGCTGTCGACAGCGCGGCAGCTCCACCGATGTCGAGGACGCGGGGTGTGGGCACACTGCCCGGAAATGTACGGACCCCCCGCACGAGTGCGGGGGGTCTGGCGCGACTGGAGATGAACCAGCCGCGGACCTTGCCGGTGGCCTGGGGGGCTGGCGCCTGCGAGGTCTCCATCCGGTGGCTGGGGGGTTGCCACCTGATGTTGACTCAAGTTTACACGTCTTGCCCCTTCCGGAGATAGATTCGCGAAAAACCCTGCGATTTTACGAATCAGCTCGGGTTCACGCTCAGAACCAGTGTTCGGAGGGCCTTCTGGGGCCCATGTGACCGGTGGTCTGGGGCGGAAACGACGCACCAGGGTAAAACGGGACTTCCAAATTTGCCTCTCTATGCCTCATGCTTCTCCCGGAGCTCGATAACCGGCACCACCACAGGGAGAAGATTGACATGGCACGTCACACCAAGATGAAGATCGCCGCACTGGCCACCACGCTCGTCGCGACCCTCGGCATGGCAGCGATCTCGCCGGCCAGCGCGTCGCACGCGGGCAAGGTCACGAGTCACTCTCGTGACAACCAGTGGTGCTGCTGACGCACTTCGTCGACACCCGTTCCGGGGTCGAGAGCACGCCTCGCTAGACGGTCGCGCGCACTCCAGGTCGAGTACGCAGTCCGGCTGAGGCGGCGGCGCTTCGATAGGCATCACGCGAGGCCTCGAAGTCTCCGACGTCCTCGAGCAGTCCGGCGAGCTCGAACCACAGCTGGGCCGCGGACCTGTCCGCGCCGATGCCGGTGAGGCCGAAGACGGCCTGGTGGTAGGCACGCTTGGCGCCGTCGAGGTCACCACGGACGGCGGCTGCCTGTCCCTCCAGTGACTTGGCGTCGGCGGCGATGAGGGGGGAGTCCTCCTTGACGCTCTCGAAGACCGCTGCGCTCATGGCCTCCGCATCGACGATGTTGCCGTCGAGGAACAAGGCGCGGGCGCGGGCCAGGTCGTTGCGGGCCACCTCGACCGAGCTGGCACTGCACCACACCAGCTCCTCGGCGGCCTTGTCGAGGTGCTGCTGCGCCTCCGCCACCTGCGGCGGGTCGAGGCGGAGCTGCATGATGCCCAGCTGAGTGCGCAGCAGTGCGAGGTTGCGTCCGTCCTGACCCTCGACCAGCAGTGCCAGGGCGCGCGAGGCCAACGGAACCGCGTCGCTGACCGAGCCCTGCTCGGCCTCCATGATGCTGGCGTTCCAGTAGGCGGAGGCGCGGGCCAGAGGAGAGGCCAGGATCTCGGCCTTCGACACGGCCTTGCGGCAGGTGCGCACGGCCTGGCCGGCATCCCCACGCTCGTAGTAGGCGGCCGCCAGGGTCACCGCCATCTGGACGGCCTCGTCGGCGCTGTCGAGCGGCGTGCCGGTGAGCTGCGCGAGAACTCGCTCACCGACCTCGATGGCCTTGGTGAAGTCACCGGACTCGCGGTAGCAGCGGCTCAGGGAGATGGCGCTCTTGATCCGCAGGATGCCGCCCTCCGTCGACTCGACGAGGGGCTCCAGCTCCAAGATGGCGTCGTCCATGTTGCCTTGGTTCTCGAGCGCGCGCGCCACCAGGTAGCGGGCGCGGAAGACCAGCTCCTCCTGCGAGGTGCCGGTGGCACGGTCGAGCGCCTCGCGGGCCTGGGACTCCGCCTCGAGGTGCTGGCCCGACTCGAGCGACAGCTCGGCGAAGTCGAGGGTCAGCCGGATCTCGTCGTACTCGCGCGCCGTGACGCCACGGAGCAGATGGTCCACGGGTACGCCGAGCCGCGTGGCGATGTCGTCGAGGACGATGCCGTTGGGGCGCCGCTGACCGGACTCGATGCGCGAGACGTAGCCGACCGAGATCTCGGTGCCGGCGAGCTGGGTCTGGGTCCACCCCTTGGCGACCCGGGCCGCACGGATCCGATCGCCCAGCTGTGCGGGGTCGATCTCCTTGAGCATGGCTGCATCACGGGCGTCCATGTGCTGATTGTGACCGACGATGGGGGGATCCGGTCACGAAATGTGCCAAGACGACGAACTTCGCAGGCAAATTTGCCCTCACTGGTCCATTTGGACTACGTCGACTGACCCGAACAGACGCATTTCTGGGTCTCGGCAGCGACGGCGGTGACGTATAGACTGCAGGTGCTGGCCGGGGGGCTAGGCGTCACGCGTGCGTCGTCTGGACGCACGCGTGACGTGCTCCCGGACCACCACCGGGTCCCGAGACGTCGTCCGGGCCGGGATCCCGTTGCCTCGAGGCGAGCGGCCGGCGTCGGAGACCCGCCCGCCGACGGGGCGGCCGGAGCGCGTCGGGGCCCGGGGCGATGCCCTACAGTGTCGACCTCAGGGGGGCTCGTCCTGGCGAGGTGACGATCTCGATGCTGCTGTCCATGGCCTTCGTGCCGCCGATCGACGTGCTCGAGGCGCTCGACGCCGTGGTGACGGCTGCCGGAGGGCGCGACGAGGACCTCGAACGCGTCCCCCTGCACGACATGCAGATGTCGGTGACGATGTTCGGCAACGTGACGCGGGGTGACTCCGCCAACCTCGTGTCCGCCCTGGCGAAGCTCTCCGACCGGTGGCCGGTGGCCCCGACCGTGCGGTTCTCGGGAGGGGCCGCCCTCGAGTGGCCGGGTGACCACAACGTGTGGGCCAAGGCGGTGGGCGGCGTGGACGTGCTCGAGGAGATCGCGCAGAGCATCGCCCCCACGGTCCACCGCCTGGGGTACGCCGTCGATCGCCGGCGCTTCCGGCCCTGGCTGCCGCTCGGACGCATCACCGCGACGACCGACCTGGCCTTCCTCGAGCGGCTGCTCGCCGGGCTCGAGGCCCACGAGGGGAGCCCGTGGGTCGTGTCCCAGGCGAGCCTGGTGCGTACGACGTTCGCCTCCGCGCACCCGGGCGCCTCGCCGCCGTTCGAGGTGCTGCGCGAGTTCCCGCTGCCGGTGGCCTGACCGGCGTACGCCTGCGGGGCGCGGCGCCGAACCCCGGCTCGAGGGACGCACCCTAGGCGAGGGCGAGGAGTCGCCGGCGTACGGACTCTCCCGACGCCGGCCGGTGCATCAGGAAGCCCTGGGCGAACGACGCACCGACGTGCTCGCGCAGGTGCTCGAGCTGCGAGTGGCGCTCGATGCCCTCGACGATCACGTCGAGCCCGAGAGCGTCGCCCATGGCGACGACGGACCTGAGCAGACGGCAGGACCGCTCGTCGGCGTCGATGTCGCTCGAGAGCGAGGCGTCGGTCTTGAGGATCTTCACCGGCAGGTGCTTGAGGTAGCTCAGGGACGAGAACCCGACGCCGAAGTCGTCGATGGCGAACAACGCACCGGCGTCCACGAGCGTGGTCATCGCGGTCCTGGTCGCGTCGTCGTCCGAGACGACACAGCGCTCGGTCAGCTCGAGGATCAAGGTGACCCCGGGCATCTGCTCCATGGCCGTGGTGACGTGCCCGACGAAGGCCGGGTCGCGCAGCTGCTGGGCGGAGACGTTGACGCCGACGCTGAAGTCGCCGCCTGCGGCCGCCTTCAGCGACGGGGCGTCGCTCGTGACCTGCTCGAGCACACGCTGACCCAGCGGCACGATCAGGCCGCTGCTCTCGGCCACCCGGATGAACACGTCGGGAGGCACGTTCTTCCCGTCCGAGGTCCAGCGGGCCAGCGCCTCGACGCCGGACACACGGCCGGTGCCGACCTCCACGAGCTGCTGGTAGGCGACGCCGAGCTCGTCGGCGGCGACCGCGTTGCGCAGGGACTCGAAGAGCTCCATGCGGTGTCGGTGCGACCTGCCGAGGGTCTCGTTGTAGGGGAGGTGTCGGTTCTTGCCGCGCGCCTTGGCCTCGTACATCGCCAGGTCCGCGCGGCGCAGGAGCTCCTCGGCGTCGCTGACGCTGTCGCCGAACGCGGTGCCCACGCTCGCGCTGAGTGGCATGTGGTGGTCGTCGATGACGACGCCCTTCCGCAGCGCCGTCAACAGCCGGTCGCAGGCGGGTTCGATGTCGACCGCGTGCACGTCCTCGAGCAGCACCGCGAACTCGTCGCCGCCGAGGCGGGCGACGGTGTCCCCGCGACGGACGTTGGCGGCCAGACGCTGCGCCACCTCGATGAGGACCGCGTCGCCGGCCGCGTGCCCGAACCGGTCGTTGATCGGCTTGAAGCCGTCGAGGTCGCAGAACAGGACGGCGACGCGCCCGCCCGACAGGGACGCCCGCTCGAGAGCGCGCCGGGTGCGCTCGAGGAGCAGTGCGCGGTTGGCCAGGTCGGTCAGCACGTCGTGGCGTGCCAGATGCGTCATCGACTGCGTGAGGCGGAGCCGGGAGAACGCGTCCGAGCTCACCGCCGCCATCGCCTCGAGGGCCTCCTTGTCCGCCGCGCTCGTGGAGCGGGCGCGCTGGCGCGCGGGCGCCACCACCCAGAGCTTGCGTGCCTCGTCCTGGACCATCGCGCCCACCTCCTGGGGGCCGGGCGGTGCGGCTCGCAGGGTGATGTTGCGCAGCTGCAGGAGGTTGCGGGCGTTGTCGAGGAGGGTGCTCTCGGCGGTCGTCTCGTCCGGTGCGGTGTGCATGCGCACCGCCGTGTCGAACAGCACCGAGAGTCGGCGCGCGTTCTCGCGGCCGCGGGTCACGGCCCGGGTCGCGACCAGGAGCGTCATCAGCGGTACGGCGAGCAGGCCCCACGTCCACCACGGGGTGGAGCGGCTGACGACGGCGGCCAGGTAGCCCAGGCAGTCGAACGGGACGAAGCAGGCGACGGCCAGCATGGTGCCCGGCTGCGCGAGCTGCTCCTTGACGGAGCCGTGCTGCTCGAGGGCCACCGAGACCGCGGAGACGACGAAGTCCACCCCGAAGTAGCCGACCGCGGCGAGCGCCACCGCGAGCAGCTCGCGAGGCGCGCCGTACGCGTTGCCGCGCAGCTCCGCGACCGTGACCGCGGCCACGGCCGCTCCCACGATGCCGACGCCGATGTTGAAGAGCTTGGAGCGGAGTCGCTTGCCGCTGGTGAGCTGCGTGACCACGACGGCCACGGCCCACACGGTCATGGCGACGTGAGGCGGAACCGTCAGCAGCAGGAACATCAAGACGCTGGAGTCGAAGCCGACCTCGAGCCCGCCACCGCCCCGGTCCAGCAGCATCGGGAAGCGGGCCACGATGGCGATGAGCGGCACCGACAACAGCGCCGTACCGAAGTTCCCGAGGCCCGACTGCACCGTCTCCACGGCCGTGACGACGCCGATGGCGACGCCGAGGGCCAGCACCAGGCCGTCGAAGACGTCGCTGGGTGCCGAGGCTTTGGACATGGGAGGGACTCCTTGGGTGGCGACCTTCGCCTGATGGACCCGGGTCGAGTATGCGGAGGGGGAGTCGCCCGTGTCCTGACTTTGCGGATTGTGCGCACGATCCGGCGAGGTTGACCCGCGTGGCAGGGTGAGCAGGAGGCGGCCTCAGGAGGACCCATGAAGTACACGCGACTCGGCAACAGCGGACTCGAGGTCTCGCGGATCACCGTGGGATGCATGAGCTGGGGCGCCGGCGGTACGGCGCGACCGTGGACGCGCGACGAGGCGTTCGCCGAGGAGACGATCCGGGCTGCACTGGAGGCCGGCGTCAACTTCTTCGACACCGCCAACGTCTACTCGGCCGGCACCAGCGAGGAGTACACCGGTCGCTCCCTGTGGAAGCACGCCGACCGGGAGGACGTCGTCCTCGCCACCAAGGTGAACGGCCGGATGCGGCCCGGCCCGAACGGCGCCGGACTCTCGCGGAAGGCGATCCTGCACGAGATCGACGCCAGCCTCTCCCGGCTGGAGACCGACCATGTCGACCTCTACCAGATCCACCGGTGGGACCCTCATGTCCCCATCGAGGAGACGATGGAGGCGCTGCACGACGTGGTCCGTGCCGGCAAGGCGCGCTACCTCGGGGCGTCGTCGATGTATGCCTGGCAGTTCGCGAAGGCCCAGCACGTCGCCGAGACGCACGGATGGACGCCGTTCGTGTCCATGCAGAACCACTACAACCTGATCTACCGCGAGGAGGAGCGGGAGATGATCCCGCTGTGCCGCGACCAGGGTGTCGGGGTCATCCCGTGGAGCCCGCTGGCCCGCGGCCGGCTCACCCGCCCGTGGGACACGCGCACCAGCCGGTCCGAGACCGACGAGTTCGGCGCCTCGCTCTACCGTGACGAGGACGCCGCGACCGTGGACAAGGTCCTGGCGCTCGCCGAGCGGCGCGGTGTCTCGGCGGCCCAGGTCGCGCTGGCCTGGCTGATGGCCCAGCCGGGGGTCACCTCGCCGATCGTCGGGGTCACCAGGCCCGAGCATCTCACCGATGCCCTGGCGGCGGTCGACCTCGACCTCGACGCCGACGAGATCGCGGCTCTCGGCGCGGACTACGCGCCCCGCGGGGTCGCCGGTCACCGGTAGCTCCGACTGTGCCGCTAGATCCAGTGGGAGAACCAGATGCGTTGGAGCCACTGGGAGTGGGTGAGCAGCCCATCGGTGTAGATCGGCCAGAACCACGCGAAGTTCAGCATGACCAGCACGACGTATGAGCCCGCGACCACGACCCCGACCGTACGACGCGTCGTGGGCTCGCGCGACGAGCCGAGCAGCTTGCCGATGGTCAGGGTCAGCGCGAGCACCACGAACGGCAGCGTGATCACCGAGTAGAAGCTGAAGATCGGCCGGTCGGCGTAGAGGAACCACGGCAGCCAGCTGGACGCGGTGCCGACGACCGCCACCCCGAACCGCCAGTCACGCGCCCCGACCCACATCGCCACGGCGTACATCAGGGCGGCGACGCCACCCCACCACAACGCGGGGGTGCCCAGCAGCAGCACCTGGCGCAGGCAGTCGCTGTTCGCCGGGGCGGTACAGCCGTCGGTGCCGGGCTTGATGCCGGTCTGTGCGTCGACGCCGACCGGCCGGTTGAGGAGCAGCCAGCCGCGCGGGCGCGAGGCGTACGTGTGGGTGCACCCGGTGAGGAAGTGGGTGTGGAAGACGTAGACGTCGCGGTGGTAGTAGGCCAGCGACTCGAGCCCCTGCACCAGGCCGGCCAGCCCGTGCTCGACCGGCTGGTCGGCGGTCGGCCAGTGCTTCTTGGGGTTCTCCTTGATGCCCTGCCCGCAGTCGACGCCGCCGGAGACGTACTGCGTGTACTGCGTCGAGGAGAGGTACTTGACGTACTGGTGGGAGTGCATGAGCCAGCCCGTCCAGGTGGCGACGTAGACGACCAGGCCGACCAGCACGAGGTGGAGGAACGCCGGCACCCCGTCGGCCAGGAGGGACTTGAGCCAGGCCCAGGAGACGCCGAACGAACGCCGGGCCCCGGCGCACCAGGCGACGACCAGCGGGCCGAACGCGGCCAGCGGGTAGATCGCCTCCCACTTGCTGCCGCACGCGAGCCCCCAGCACACCCCCGAGGCCAGCAGCCACGGCCGGAACAGCAGGCCCCGGACGGGTCCCCACCCGGACGAGACCTGCCGGGGCACCAGGGAGGCCATCCGGGCGCGGTACCAGTCGCGGTCGAGCACGAGACAGTGCACGGCACAGACCAGGAAGAACGCCACGAAGATGTCGAGCAGGGCCAGCCGCGACAGCACGAACTCCAGCCCGTCGAAGGTCATCAGCACGCCCGCTACGCATCCGAGCAGCGTCGAGCCGGTGAGGCGGCGTACGAACCGGATCATCACCAGGATCAGCAGGGTGCCCACGATCGCGGGTACGACGCGCCAGCCGAGCGGGGTGAAGCCGAAGGTCTTCTCGCCGATCCCGATCAGCCACTTGCCGACCTCGGGGTGCACGACCATCGAGGCGTTCGGCTTCCACAGGTCGGTGGTCTGCCCGGCCAGGATGTGCTTGTTGGCGATGCCGCCGTCGTTGTCGATGTAGTCGCGCGCGTAGCCGAAGTGCCACAGGCTCCAGGCGTCCTTGGCGTAGTACGTCTCGTCGAACTCGAACGAGTGCGGTGTCCCCAGCTTCCACAGTCGCAGGAACAGCGCGAGCAGGCTGATGGACAGCGAAGCGGTCCAGCCGACGAACGGGTCCTCGAGGGTGCGCCGCCGTCGGGCCCGCTCCGCGGCGAGGGGTACGGCGTTCCCGTCGGCGTCGTACGACAGGCCGACGAGGTCCCGCGAGGGTTCCGACCCTGGCCCTCGGTCCGCGGTCGACGCGGCGGCTCGGGTCGTCACGGTGCTGAACTCTACGTGCCCGTCTGCTGACATGATCGGACCGTGGCTTCCCCGACCGGTGTCCTCGTGCTGGCCGGCACGCCCATCGGTCGGGCGGCTGACGCCCCACCCCGTCTGGCGGCCGAGCTCGCCGGTGCCGACGTGATCGCGGCGGAGGACACCCGGCGGCTCGCCCGGCTCGCCACCGAGCTGGGGGTGGACGTCGCGGGCCGGGTCACGTCCTACTTCGACGGCAACGAGGCCGCGCGCACTCCCCGGCTGGTCGAGCGCCTCGTCGCCGGTGACCGGGTGGTGCTGGTGACCGATGCCGGGATGCCCAGCGTGTCCGACCCGGGCTACCGGCTGGTGGTGGCCGCGGTCGAGGCCGGCGTGACCGTGACCGCCGTACCCGGGCCGTCGGCGGTGCTCACCGCGCTGGCCGTGAGCGGGCTTCGGGTCGACCGCTTCTGCTTCGAGGGCTTCCTGCCGCGCAAGGCGGGGGAGCGCGCCCGTCGGCTGGCCGCGCTGTCGGCGGAGGAGCGGACCCTGTTGTTCTTCGAGGCCCCGCACCGGACGGGCGCGAGCCTCGCCGCCATGGCTGAGGCGTTCGGCGG
>JBAUWD010000103.1:0-4675 GCA_049583575.1 Nocardioides sp. | reverse complement strand
CTGCAGCCGCCCGGTCGGCCGGCGGAGCACGTCGAGCTGCTCCTGCAGGACCAGCCGCCCGCGGTCGAGCACGCCGACCCGGCCGCAGGTCTGCTCGACCTCGGCGAGCAGGTGCGACGACAAGAAGACCGTGGTGCCCGAGGCGTTCAGTCGCAGCAGCAGGTCGCGGATCTCGCGGATCCCCTGCGGGTCGAGGCCGTTGGTGGGCTCGTCGAGGACGAGCAGCCGCGGGGTGCGCAGCAGCGCCGCCGCCAGACCGAGGCGCTGCCGCATCCCCAGCGAGTACGCGCGCACCGGACGACGGTCGACGCCACCGAGGCCGACCTGGTCGAGCGCGTCGTCGACCCGGCCGGCCCGGCTGACCCGTGAGCCGGCCGGGCCCATCGCGTCCACCAGGGCCAGGTTGGCGCGGCCGGACAGGCCCGGGTACGCCGCCGGTCCCTCCACCAGCGCCCCCACCAGCGGAAGTACGTCGCGCGACCGGGCCGGCATGGGCTGACCCAGCAGCTCGATGGAGCCGGAGGTGGCGAGCACCAGTCCGAGCAGCATCCGCACGGTCGTGGTCTTGCCGGAGCCGTTCGGCCCCAAGAAGCCGTAGACGTCGCCCTCGGAGACGTCCAGGGCCAGGTCCTCGACCGCAGGTACGGCGCCGAACCGCTTCGTCAGCCCTCGGGTACGGATCATCGGAACGTCGCACCGGACCTGAGATCGTCGGCCGCCCTGACCAGGGTGTCGTCGGTGACCATGCCGGTCAGCAGCCAGGCGAAGTCGAACGGGTCGTGCGAGAAGACGAGGTAGACACCCAGAGGTCCGGCCCGCAGCAGGAGGGCCCCCGCCGACGTCGCGGCCCCGGACTTCCGCAGCTGGTCCGCCAGGTAGCCGGCGTCTCGTGCCTGCAGCGGCAGGGCCATCAGCTGGGTGAGCCCGTGGCCGTAGATGCCCACGGCCTCGGGGGTGGACGCCGACTTCGCGAGGCCGGCGATCTCTGCCGGTGGGCGCACCGGTGCGAACTGGTCGGCGGCGTCCGCGATGTCGAGGATGTTGTCGACCCTCACGTGAAGCCCCGGCGCCGGGTGGAAGGCGGTGGCGGCCGGTGGCGGCGTCCGCTCGGTGATGCTCGTGAACGTCGTCGAGATCGCCGGCTGCCCGGCAGCGCCGTACGCGTCGAGGGCGAGCACCAGGCCGGTGGCGGGGTCGGCCCACAGGTCGACGTGGTCGACACTGGTGCGGGGGTCGGCGGGTCGCAGCCGGATGCCGGGGGCGGCGATGCCTGCGATCCGGCGGGCCGGCAGCCTCGAGACCTCTCGCGGGCCGGCGCCGTCGAGGGCACGCCGGGCCAGTGCGGGCGGCAGGAGGTCCGCGTCACGGGGGAGCCGGACCGCGGGGTCGACGCTGGTCTGCGCCTCCGCGCGCTCGTAGTCCCAGGTGATCGTGGTGCCGCCGTGATGGAAGAGGTCGACCTCACCGGTGGCGAGCAGCCGGTCCACCCGCCAGTCGCTCGAGCCGCGCCACCACACCCGGAGCCGGGTGTCGCCCCCCAGCAGGTCGGCCACGTCGGTGAAGTGGTCCGAGACCGGCAGGCCGAGGCGCCCGGTCGTCTCCACCATCCCGGAGTACGTCGTGTCCCCGCTCGCTCGGATCCGGGCCAGGAGCTGCGCGGCACCGATCGACGAGTCGTGCACGGGGAGCGCGCGGACGGCCATCGGCACGAGCGTGATCAGGGCGCACGCGAGCGAGACGAGACTCCAGCGGTGGATCGGCCGCATGTAGTGAACCTACGTCGCGGAGCCTCGGACGGTTCGGGACGCAGGTCAGTCGTCGGCGTCGGGCACTCCGCGGCGGCCGAGCTCGGGGAACCGGATCTCCCAGCTCCGGGCGTCGGGGTCGGAGAACCACAGGAGCGCCGAGACGACGCGCAGGGCGCGGAAGGCCCCGGACATGAGGATCACCGCGAGCGGGATCTCGAGGAACACGGCCGCGAGCACCGCCTGCCACAGCTCGCCCGGGGCGGACGTGAGCAGGTCGAACCACGCGTCGCACAGCAGCACGACGCCGGTGGCGAACGCGGTCAGGATCCCGATGATCCGGCGTTGCCGGCTGAGCCAGAACGTCGCGACCAGCAGGAGCACCTCGATGCCGTCGAAGCCGACCCACAAGACGTCCCAGTCACGGATCCGATGCTCCCGCGGCAGTGAGACCGCGAGGTAGAGGGCCCACGGGACGAGCAGGGCGGCGCCCGCGGCTGTCACGCCGAGGCGCAACCGGCGCTGCTGTCGAAGCGTCGTGTCGCGGACGACGTCCCCCAGGGGCCGGGTCAGCCGGGCGATGAGCTCCCGGCGGGCGGCCGGCTCCATCCGGGTGATCTCGTCGTCGGTCAGCACGAGGACATCCTGCACCCGGCTCGGGCGAGCTGCCGGTGTCGACGGAGGTCAGGCGTAGCTCTCCGCCTGGATCGAGTAGAGCTCGGCGTAGGTGCCGCGCCGGGCCATCAGCTCGGCGTGACTGCCGACCTCGACCACCCGGGCTCCGTCGAGAACCACGATCAGGTCGGCCATCCGCACGGTGGAGAACCGGTGGGACACCAGGACCGTGACCCTGCCGTTGTCGTTCGCCTCGCGGGCACCCGCGGCGAACCGCTCGAAGAGCGCGTGCTCGGTCTCGGCGTCGAGGGCCGCGGTGGGCTCGTCGAGCATGAGCAACAGGGGCTCGGGCCGCATGTAGCCGCGCGCCAGCGCGAGCTTCTGCCACTGGCCGAAGCTGACGTCGACGCCGCCGTCCCACGACGGGCCGAGCTGGGTGTCGAGGCCCTGGCGCAGGTCGTCCACGAGGGCGGAGGCCCCGGCCCGGTCGACGGCGGACCCGACGGCGACCCGGTCGTCGCGGCGCGGCTCGTCGCCGAGGCCGACCGTGGTCGCGGCCACGAACTCCAGCCTGGCGAAGTCCTGGAAGGCACCGGCCAGCCGTTCGCGCCACTGCGAGACGTCGATGCGCCCGATGTCGGCGCCGTCGGCGGTGATGCGGCCGGTGGTGGGGGCGTACATGCGGGCCAGCAGCTTCACCAGCGTCGACTTGCCGGCGCCGTTCTCACCGACGATCGCGACCACGCTGCCGGCGGGCAGCAGGAGGTCGACGTCCTGGAGCACCGGCCGGGTCGTGCCCGGGTAGACGAACGACACGCCCTCGAAGGCGATCCCGCGGTCGAGGCGGGCGGGAGCCGACTGGTCGGTGTGCCGGTTGGCCGTGGCCGCGAAGTCCTCCAGCCAGGCGAGGCGTTGGGCGGAGTCGAGCCAGATGCCGCGCAGGAAGCCGAGCTCGCCGACCGCGGATCCGACGTACGCCGAGAGCCGGCCGCCGGCGGTGAGCACGAGCACCACCGACCCGGCGCTCGCGTCGAGGCCCGTGGCGACCCAGGCCACGGCCACGACGAACGCCACCGAGAACACCGCCCACGCGAGCGACAGCCAGGCGGCGCTCGCGAGGTGGGTCGCGCGCTGCGGTCGGAACCACAGCTCCCAGGCCGCGCGCCGGCGTACGACGAGGTCGTCGTGGTTGCCGGTGACGCGGATCTCCTTGCCCGGCGGCGGCGTCGTGGCCACGGAGAAGAGGTGGCGGCCGAGGCGCCCGTGGGGGGCGACGCGCTCCTCGGTGCGCTTCTCGACCTTCGGTCGCCACACCGCGACGACGAGGAGCGGGAGCGCGCCGACGAGCAGGAGGAGCAGCAGCGGATGGATGGCGGCGAGCAGCACCGACACGAACGCGAGCCGGACCAGCCAGCCGGTCATCGTGAACATCGACGCGAAGAGGTGGTCGAGCGCGAAGACGCCGGTGCGGAGCACCGCGATCCGGTCGAGGTAGACCGGGCGTTCGTGGTGCTCGACCGTCGCCACCTCGGCCTGCAGGCGGGCGACGTGGCCCTGGAACATGATGTTGAGCCGGTCGCCCAGGCGCCGGATGGTGCGCGTCAGGGTGACCTGCAGCGCCCACATCAAGGTGGCGGACGCGGCCAGTCCGAGGGCTCCGACGAGCAGGCGGGTGTGCTGGTGGTGGACCAGGCCGTCGGTGATCAGGGCCAGCCAGAGCGCCACGAGCACATCGGGCAGTGCCTGCAGCAGGGTCATCGCCAGCGAGGCGAGGAGCAGCCGCGGCTCGGCGCGGTACCCGAGCCGCACGACGCGGACCATCGAGGAGAGGGCCGGAGGCATCGGGCCGGCGGTGTCCTCGTGGACGGGGCCGGGCTCATAGCGACTCATGGACGATCGCCTCCCCGTGCTCGTCGAGCTCGGTGAAGCGGCTCGCCTGGAGGTCGTACATCGTGTGGTAGCGCCCGCCCAGCGCCATCAGCTCGTCGTGGCTGCCGAGCTCGATGGCGCGGCCGTGCTCGACCACGCAGACGAGCGAGGCCCGGCGGACGGTCGAGAACCGGTGGGAGACCAGGATCGTGGTGGCCTCCGACGTGGCCCCGAGCACCCTCCGGAAGATCTCGGACTCGCCACGCACGTCGAGCATCGCCGTCGGCTCGTCGAGGAGTACGACGTCGGCACCCGACCCGACCTCGGCGATCGCCCGGGCCAGCGCGACGC
This sequence comes from Nocardioides sp., assembly GCA_049583575.1. GTDB lineage: Bacteria > Actinomycetota > Actinomycetes > Propionibacteriales > Nocardioidaceae > Nocardioides. The sequence continues at coordinate 95 of JBAUWD010000103.1, read as the reverse complement.
GCTGCCACTGACCGCCGGAGAGGTCGACGCCGCCCGGGTAGCCCTTGGCCATCGGGGTGTCGAGCGTGGCCAGGCCGAGTGCGCCGGCGCGGTCG
>JBAUWD010000102.1:0-1734 GCA_049583575.1 Nocardioides sp. | reverse complement strand
GCCCGACGCCGAGCCGCGCCCGCGCCACGTCGCGATCGGCACCTTCGACGGCGTCCACCTCGGCCACCAGGCGGTGATCGACGCGGCGGACACCGTGCTGACCTTCGATCCGCACCCGCTCTCGGTGATCCACCCGGCGGCGCTGCCGAAACTGCTGATGCCGTTCGGGGTGAAGCGCGACGTGATCGAGGGGCTGGGAGTGCGCGAGCTGGTGGTCATTCCCTTCGACCGTGGGTTCGCCGAACGCTCGGCCGAGGAATTCATCGAGGGCGTGCTGATCGAGACGCTGGGCGCCGAGCAGGTCTCGGTCGGCGAGAACTTCCGCTTCGGGGCCAAGGCGAAGGGCGACCCGGCGATGCTGAGGTCGCGCCGGGAGTTCGAGACGCGGGTCGTGCCGCTGGTCGAGGTCGACGGCGAGACGGTCTCCTCGACCAGGATCAGGGCCCTGGTGGCAGCGGGTGACATGAAGGCGGCCAGGCACTGCCTCGGCGCCCCCTTCATGGTCGAGGGCACGGTGGTCGAGGGCGACCAGCGAGGCCGCGAGCTCGGCTTCCCGACGGCCAACGTGCCGACCGCACACATCACCGCGGCACCCGCCGACGGTGTGTACGCCGGTTGGCTGCGCAGGCTCGACACCGCAGAGACCTACCCTGCCGCGATCAGCGTCGGCACCAACCCGACCTTCGACGGTGACCGCGAACGACGCGTCGAGTCCTACGTCCTCGACCGCGACGACCTCGAGCTGTACGACGTGGAGGTGGAGGTTTCCTTCGTCGACCGGATCCGGGGCATGGTGCGCTTCGACGGGGTCGACGCCCTCGTGGCCACCATCCGCCAGGACGTCGTGGCCGCCCACGAGATCCTGGACCAGCTGCAGCCGTGACAGGCCGCCGTCCGGTCGTCGACCTCACCGACGCCGAGGCCCGCCGGGCGCTGATCCTCAAGTGGGGGAGCGTCCCCGAGGACGTCATCCCCGCGTGGGTCGCGGAGATGGACTACCACCTCGATCCGGTGGTCCACGAGGCCGTGCTCCGGGCGGTGCGCGACGGCGTGACCGGCTACCCGGTCCTCGGCCCCGCCGACGGGCTGGGCGCGGCGTACGCCGGGTTCGCCCAGCGGCACTTCGGACAGGCGGTGGAGCCGGACTGGGTGATCCCCGTCGTGGACGTCACGGCCGGGGTCCGGCTCGCGTTGGACGTGCTGTCGGAGGCGGCACCGGTGGTCTTCCCCACTCCCGGCTACCCCCCGCAGTTCGGCGTTCCCGGTCTCACCGGCCGTACGCTGGTCGAGCTGCGCGCCGACCCGGAGTCCGAGACGGCCGACCTCGACGTGGAGCGGCTGGAGGCCCTGCTCGCCGACGGCGCCCGCACGCTGATCCTGACCCAGCCGCACAACCCCTGGGGTCGCGTCTTCACCCGCACCGAGCTGGAGGCCGTTCGCGACGTCGTCGTGCGGCACGGAGCACGAGTGATCAGCGACGAGATCCACGCGCCGCTCGTGCTGCCCGGCGCCGAGCACGTGTCCTACCTCGCGGTGGACGGCACCCACGACCACGCCGTCGCGCTGGTGGCGGCGTCCAAGGCGTTCAACACCGCCGGTCTGCGCTGTGCCCAGCTGGTCGTTCCCGATCCGGGGTCGAGGCGGCGGGTGCTGGGCGCGCCCATGGCCGCCAACGACTCGTGGTCGCCCCTCGGCGCGGTGGCGGCGCGCGCGGCGTACTCCTCCGGCGACCCG
>JBAUWD010000101.1:0-3118 GCA_049583575.1 Nocardioides sp. | reverse complement strand
CGTGGCACCTGGTCGGGGGCCACCGAGATCGGCACCCGGCGCAGCGAGACGTCGGCGCCGGGGCCGACCGCGGCGCGGGGCAGCAGCTCGCCCGCGCCGACACCGCGCAACAACCGCAGGTCGGCCGGGAGCGGCCGATCGGCGTCGAGGTAGAGCGCCGCGTCGGAGGAGTCGGCGAACCGGACCCGGCGTACGGTCAGGTCGCCGTCGGTGACCGTCTGCCCGGCAGTCATCGCGTCGGTGGCGGCCCACACCGGGACCGTGTCGTCGGAGGTGCCGAGCACCAGGGCACCGGCCAGCACCGAGGCGGCGACCAGGGCGACGCCGATCCACAGCCGAGGGTCACGCCAGCCGGGCGCCGAGGCGCGCTGGGCCGAGGGCGTGTCAGTCATCCCGAGATTCCTGCTCACGAGGCCATCATCACCCGAACCCGCCCTCTCCCGCAGCCTCCTCCACAGGTGGCCTCGGGTCGCGCCGGCCGTCCGGTCCCCCGTGCAACGATGGCCCCATGGCCGTCACGCCTCGGTTTCTCACGCTCGCGGACGTCGCCGAGATCCTGAGCACGTCGAGCGCCCAGGTCTATGCCCTCGTCCGCCGTGGCGACCTGCCGGCCATCAAGATCGGCGGCCGCGGCCAGTGGCGGGTCGAGGCCACGCAGCTCGAGGCCTACATCGAGCGGATGTACGACGAGGCGCGGGCCTTCGTCGACGCCCACCCCTTCAGCGAGGCCGACGGCCCGGCCGACCCCGGCCCGGGAGACGCCGGACCGGCCGACCCCACATCGGCCGACCCCACATCGGCCGACCCCACATCGGCCGGCCCACCGGGTCTGACCGCCGACTGATCAGCTGAGGCCACCTGCGGGGTTCGCCTCCGACGAGCCGTTGATCTCGGGCTGACCACCGGCCCGAACGGGGACGCCGTCGACCGGGGAGCCGTACTCCGGGCTGTAGGTACGGCTGTGCCGGAAGGTGTCGACGAACTGCTGCAGCCGCGGGTCGGTCGGGCCGGTCACCCGGAGCTGGTAGCCCCACGAGCTGATCACGATGGGACTGGGCAGGCTGTTGTCGGCCCATGGAGAGAGGTCGACGAACCGGTTGGAGCGACCGCCGTCCGACGGCTCGGAGATCATGGACTGCTTGTCGAAGAACGCGACCAGCTTCGCCACCTCGGACGCCGGGAGGTTCGGCCGGTAGGTGATCCACACGGCGCCGTGCTCGAGGGTGTGCACCGCGCGCTCGCTGGGCACCGGCTCGGTGTAGACGCCGGCGTTCATCCAGACGGGGTTGTGCGGGCCGCCGACCGGGGGTGTGACGGCGTACGTCACCGGTCCGGCGACGTGGTCGTGACCGAGGGTGCCGCTCGTCGAGTCGCCGGGTGCGGGGTAGCCGGCGGTGTTCCACGCCAGCACGCCCTTGATGTCGGTCGGGTTCGAGACGCGCTCCGGCGTCGGCTGGACCGTGGTCGGGCCCGACACGGCGGCCGGCACGATCTGGTTGCTCGTCGAGGAGAGCTTGGTGTGGTGCAGGTTCTGGAACACGGCGACCCCGATGCCCACGACCACCAGTACCACCACGACGCCCGCGACGATGATGCGGCGGCGCTCGCGCTGCTGGTGGGCACGCTGGATCTCGGCGGCGCGCTGGCGGCGTGCCAGCTCGGTGGCACGTCGGGAGGTCTTGGTCACGACGACACCCTAGAAGGCGTTCCCAACCCGGGGTGGCTGCCCGAGCGGGACCGTCGCCGCGGCGTCACCCGACCTGCGAGCCCAGGGTGATCCGGAGCCGCATCTCGCTGCTGCCGCGCCGCACCGTGAAAGGCACGGTGTCGCCGGGTTGGTGGGCCCGGATCGCCACGATCAGCGCGATGCCGTTCGCGACCTTCTCGCCGGCCACGGCCGTGACGACGTCGCCCTTGCGCAGGCCGCCGCGGTCGGCCGGGCCGTCGGCGTTGACGGCGAGGATCCTCGCTCCGGTGTCGGTGGTGTCGCCGGTGTTCACCGTCGCACCGATGACCGGGTAGCGCGCCCGACCCGTCCTCAGGATCTGGTCGGCGGTGATCTTCACCTGCTCGATCGGGATCGCGAAGCCGACCCCGATGTTGCCGGCCTGTCCCGCGCCGCTGCTACCGGTGGTCGCGATCGCGGAGTTCACCCCCACCACCTGTCCGGCCAGGTCGACCAGCGGGCCACCGGAGTTGCCCGGGTTGATCGCCGCGTCCGTCTGCACCGCGTTGATGTACGACGAGGCCGAGCCGGACTCGCTCGTGGTCACCGGCCGGTTGAGGGCGCTCACGATGCCCGCGGTGACCGTCGAGCTCAGCCCCAGCGGAGACCCGAACGCGACGACCGGGTCACCGACGTGGAGAGCCTCGGCCGAGCCCAGGCTCGCCGGCGGCAGCCGGGGACCGCCCTTCACGTACAGCACCGCCAGGTCGTACGTCGCGCTGCGGCCGACGACCTTCGCCGGGTAGCGGTCGCCGTCCTGGTCCATGATCTCGATGGGGCCGTCGTTGCTGACGGCGTCGGCGACGACGTGGTTGTTGGTGATGTAGTGGCCGGACCGGTCCAGCACGAAGCCCGACCCGGTCGCGCCGTCCTTCTTGCCGTGGTACTGCGCCAGCACCTGGACCGTGCTCGGGAGCACGTCCTGGGCCACCGAGGCCACGGAGTGGTTGCCGGCCGGAAGCGGGGCACGTGAGGAGATGCCGGCCGCCAGGAGTCCGCCGGAGACCCGTCCGTCGCTGCCGGTCCGGTGCCAGCTCTCGTAGGCCGCTCCCCCGACCACGCCGCCGATCACGCCGACGACCAGGGCCAGGACGGAGACCACCGGCCACAGTCGTCCCGGCACCCCGCCCTTCGACGCGGTCTGCTGCGACGTGTGCGGCCCGGACTGTACGGCGTACTGCGGGGCGGGAGGCAGGCCCGGCGGATCCGACGGTCCGCCCGCGGCCACCGGGCCCGGAGGCGCCCACTGGTGCGGCAGGGGCTGCTCCCGCGGCGGCAGCCAGCCGACGTCGCCGTCGGCGGCTGACGGCGTCTCGTCGCTGCTCGGATGTTCGTCGCTCACGCGGTCCTGACTCTCCCCGGGGCGCCGTCGGCTGCTGAGGCGCGTCGGGC
>JBAUWD010000100.1:0-1950 GCA_049583575.1 Nocardioides sp. | reverse complement strand
GCCTCGACGAGCGGCTCCCCCGAGCGGTCCCCTGGCGTCCGGTGATGGCCGCCGCCGCTGCGGCCGTCGTGGTGGTCGGCGGAGGCGCCGTCGCCCTGGCGTCGCACGGCGGCGGCGACACGGGGTCGCAGCCAGCTTCGCACCGGACGACCGCGTCGAGCCCCACTGTGCTTCCCCCGACGGGACCCCCGGTTCCCTGGCGGAACCTGCCGGCGACGCACCCACACGTGCGCCATCGCAAGCACGGGCACTTCGTGACGCCGTACGACCTGGTCTCCGCGACGGGGACCATCGCCGGAGATCTCCACCCAGGCGACACCCTCACGTTCACCGCCGTGCTCGAGTCCTCGACGGACCTTCCGCTCGACCCGTGCCCCGACTTCAACATCGCGTTCGGCGCTCACTCCTGGCACACCTGGCAGCTCAACTGCGCCCAGGTGCCCTACCGGGACGGCGCGGGACGGCCGTTCCTGCCGGCGTTCCAGAACGTGGCTTTCGAGATGCGGATGAAGGTCCCCGACGAGCCCGGTCGGCAGAAGGTCCTCTGGACCCTCGAGGGCCCTTCGCAGATGCCGGGCTTCTACGGGATCGTGCGGGTCGAATGACGCGGCCGTCGGCCGACGCTCAGCGCGGACCGACGACGGCGAGGATCTCGGGCTGGGTGAAGAGCTGGGCGGCGAGGGCGCGTACGTCGTCGAGGCTGACGGACTCGATGCGGGCCAGCACCTCGTCGATGCTCAGCAGGTCGTCGTCGACCAGTTCCGACTTGCCGAGCCGGGACATCCGCGAGGCGGAGTCCTCGAGGCCGAGGACCAGGCCGCCCTTGAGCTGGCCCTTGCCGCGGGCGAGCTCGTCGGCGTCGATGCCGGACCTCGCGACCTTGGCGAGCTCGGCGCGCACCACCGCGAGCACCTGGTCGAGCTTGGCGGGCAGACAGCCCACCGACACGCCGACCAGCCCCGCGTCGACATGCTGGCTGGCGAAGGAGAAGACGGAGTAGGCCAGACCGCGCCTCTCGCGGACCTCCTGGAACAGCCGGCTCGAGGTGCCACCACCCAGGGCCGCGTTGAGGACACCGAGCGCGAAGCGCCGATCATCGGACCGCGTGATGCCGTTGACGCCGAGCACGATGTTGACCTGCTCGAAGTGGCGGGACGCCTCGGTGACACCAGTGCCCACCGGACGCGCGACCGCCACCTGGCGCGCGACGGTGGGCTGGGCTGTGCCGGCGAGGAAGTCGTGCCGGGAGAACGCCTTGCGGATCTGCCGGACGACCTTGGCGTGGTCGACGCTGCCCGCGACCGCGACGACCATCCGCTCGGGTCGGTAGTGGCGGCGGTAGAAGCGGAGCACCTGCTCGCGGGTCATCGCCTCGATCGAGGCCTCCGTGCCGGCGATCGGACGGCCCAGCGGGGAGTCACCCCAGGCCCGGGCGGCGAAGAGATTGTGCGCGACATCGTCCGGGTCGTCGTCGTGCATCGCGATCTCGTCGAGGATCACGTCGCGCTCGGCGTCGACGTCCTCGGCGGAGATGACGGACGAGGTGACCATGTCGCCGAGCACGTCGACGGCCAGCGGCAGGTCCTGGTCGAGCACCCGGGCGTGGAAGCAGGTGTACTCCTTCGCGGTGAAGGCGTTGAACTCACCGCCGACCGCGTCGAGGGCGATCGAGATGTCGAGCGCCGAGCGCCCCGGCGTGCCCTTGAAGAGCAGGTGCTCCAGGAAGTGGGAGCAGCCGTGCAGCGCCGGTGACTCGTCGCGGGACCCGACTCCGACCCACACGCCGATCGTGGCCGACCGCTGGCCGGGCACCTGCTCGGTGATGATCCGCAGCCCGCTGGGCAGCACCGTGCGGCGTACGACGCCGTCGTCGCCCTTGAAGAGGGTCCGGGTGGACCCCGTGGACTGCGAAATGGGCGACCGGCCGGCAGCAGGCTGCCGGCCGGTCGT